>NZ_JBFRCG010000024.1:0-131611 GCF_040965595.1 Paraburkholderia sp. EG287B | reverse complement strand
CCGTCATGCCTGATGACCATAGCGAGCTGGTCCCACCCCTTCCCATCCCGAACAGGACCGTGAAACAGCTCCACGCCGATGATAGTGCGGATTGCCCGTGTGAAAGTAGGTAATCGTCAGGCTCCTCATGCTGTAACGTCCAGAACCCCGGTGTCTCCGAAAGAGCACCGGGGTTCTGGCGTTTGGGCGCAAGAAAAAACAATCATTTCCAGCGACCTGATTTATTCGCGGCCAATACCAAAAATCTCCAAACCGCTTTAAATCGCATTTCATGCATGCGTCAATACGCCTCAGAAATCGCGCAAATAAAAATCTGATTCGCATTAAATTGCAATTTTCCTAAAGTTTCTCCCTAATCCGGCCGATAGACGCGTGTGTAGTCATTAACTACAAACTAAAGATCACACGCTACACCAATAAAAACCGGGGAGCTTCCGCGCATGCACTCGCCTGCGGGAAGCGAGAAACATGCACGACCGATGGAATGACTTGCGCGCGCAGCGAAGCTCTGCGCCCTCTATCTCCGCCGCAACGACGCTTGCGGGGACGCCCTGCGTGCTCAGCGTGCACGCCTCCGCCGTCTGGCACCGCATCTCGCCAATCTCCCTTGTCCAGCCGTTTTTGCCCTGACAACAAGGAGAATTCATGAAGTCGTCCAAAACGTGGGGTGCGCTTCTCGCCGCCGCCACCATCGCAGCCCTCGGCGGTTGCGCGACGGAGTCGTCGCGTTCGCTGCCAGTGCCGCCTGTCACCAGCGCGCAGCGCCCTGCCGTCGGCAAGCCGGTGCAGATCGCAGTCGGCAAGTTCGATAATCGCTCGAGCTACATGCGCGGCATCTTCTCCGACGGCATTGACCGGCTCGGCGGGCAGGCCAAGACCATCCTGATCACGTCGATGCAGCAAAGCGGCCGCTTCAGCGTGCTCGATCGCGACAACCTCGACGAGATCCGCCAGGAAGCGGGCTTCACCAAGAAGGCCCAGGCGATCAAGGGCGCCAACTATGTCATTACCGGCGACGTCACTGAGTTCGGTCGCAAGGAAGTCGGCGATCACCAGCTGTTCGGCATTCTCGGCAGCGGCAAGAACCAGATCGCCTACGCGAAGGTGAGCATCAACGTTGTCGATACCACGACTTCGGAAGTCGTCGCATCGGCGCAGGGCGCGGGCGAGTACAGCCTTTCGAACCGCGAGATCATTGGCTTTGGGGGCACCGCGAGCTACGACTCGACGCTCAATGGCAAAGTACTCGAGCTCGCGATCCAGGAAGCGGTCAACCATCTCGCCGACCAGGTCGACGCGGGCGCGCTGCGCACCGCTCACTAACCGCGCACGTCCGCGCTCCACGCCAGATCAGAACAACTACTCATACGGGGTTTTCATGAAATACACCGGCACGCTTCGGGGACTCTGCCTGCCCATCACGGCGGCAACGCTGCTGCTCGCAGGCTGCGCGAACACCACGCCACCGCTCTACCAGTGGAGCGGCTATCAGCCCGGAGTCTACGACTACCTGAAGGGCGAGAAGGCGCCACAGCAACAGATCGATGCGCTCGAAAAGTCGCTGCAGGAGATCCGTGCGAAGGGCAACACGCCCCCGCCCGGATTCCATGCACAACTGGGCTTGCTCTACGCGAACGTCGGCAACGACACGCAAGCCATGCAGGAATTCGACGCCGAGAAGCACCTGTTCCCGGAGTCGTCGACCTATATGGACTTCCTCATGAAGAAACCGAAACAACAATAAGCGAGCGTACCGACATGTCCAGATTTTCCACTCTCAAGCTCTGGCTGGCTCTGTCCGCGCTCGCATTGCTGGCCGCCTGTGCACAGCCGGTCAAGCACGCGGATTACACGGCGTTCAAGAACGCGCGCCCGCGCTCGATCCTCGTGCTGCCGCCCGACAACGCGACGACGGATGTGAATGCGTCGAACAGCATGCTCTCCCAGATGACGATGCCGCTCGCCGAGGCGGGCTACTACGTGATTCCGGTCGCGGTCATGGAGGAGACGTTCAAGCAGAATGGGATGACGACGGCAGGCGACATCCAGCAGACCCCGCCGGAGAAGCTGCGCGAGATCTTCGGCGCCGATGCGGTGGTGTACTCGAAGATCACGCAATTCGGGACGCAATACCGTGTGCTCGACAGCGCGACGGTGGTGACGGCGACGGCGAAACTCGTCGATCTGAAAACCGGCAAGGTGCTGTGGCAAGGCGCGGCAAGCGCCAGCAGCAACGAAGGCAACAACAGCAGTGGCGGCGGCCTGATTGGCATGCTGGTGGTGGCGGCAATCAAGCAGGTCGCGAATTCGCTGACCGACAAGAGCCACGATATCGCCGGTGTCACGAGCTATCGTCTGCTGCACGCGGGCCCGCCAACGGGCCTGCTCTACGGTCCGCGCTCGCCGAAATACGGCACGGACTGACTGGCGTTCGCGTCGCATAAAGAAAAAGCCCGTCACCGGAAGGTGACGGGCTTTTTTCAATCCGGCTCCAGAGAGCGCAGCGATAAATCCGCTTAGCGCTCGAGGAACGGACGCAGCTTGTCTGCGCGGCTCGGGTGCATCAGCTTGCGCATCGCCTTGCTTTCGATCTGGCGGATACGCTCGCGCGTCACGTCGAACTGCTTGCCCACTTCTTCGAGCGTGTGGTCCGACGTCGTGTCGATGCCGTAGCGCATACGCAGCACCTTCGCTTCGCGCGGCGAGAGAGCCTTGAGCGCCTCGTCGATGGCAGCACGCATGTTCGCGTGGATCGCGGCATCGGCCGGCGAGGCCGAACCTGCGTCCTCGATCATGTCGCCGAGCGTCGCGTCGCCGTCGTCGCCCACCGGGCTTTCGAGCGAGACCGGCTGCTTGGCGATCTTGAGGATGCCGCGCACCTTCTCTTCGGTCATGCCCATGCGCGCGGCGAGGTCCGCCGGATGCGCTTCCATACCCGTTTGTTGCAGGATCTCGCGCGAAATGCGGTTGAGCTTGTTGATCGTTTCGATCATGTGCACCGGCACGCGGATCGTGCGCGCCTGGTCGGCGAGCGCACGCGTCACGGCCTGACGCACCCACCACGTCGCGTACGTCGAGAACTTCCAGCCGCGGCGATATTCGAACTTGTCCACCGCCTTCATCAGGCCGATGTTGCCTTCCTGGATCAGGTCGAGGAACTGCATGCCGCGGTTCACGTACTTCTTCGCGATCGAGATCACGAGACGCAGGTTGGCCTTGACCATCTCACCCTTCGCCTGACGCATCTTCGATTCGGCGACGGTCATGCGGCGATTGATCGCCTTGATCTGCTGCAGCGACAGCGATGCGGCCGCTTCGATCTCGGCGAGCTTGCGCTGCTCTGCCTGGATAGCCGGCAGGCTGCGCTCGATCGACGGACCGTACTTGCTCGACGCGGCTGCGGCGCGCACGCCCCAGTCCAGATCGGTCTCGTGGCCCGGGAACTGCTCGACGAAGGCTTCGCGCGGCATGCCGCAGCGATCGACGACGATGGAGAGCACATTGCGCTCGATCGCGCGAATCTGCGCGACCTGCTCGTGCAGCAGCGAGCACAGGCGGTCGATGGTGCGGGCCGTGAAGCGGATCGGCGCGAGTTCCGTCTGGATGTCGGCGCAGATCTGCATTTCCGCGGCCGAGGCGCGCGCATTCGCGTCCGACGTGCAGGCCATCTGTTCGAACAGCGTGCGAACGCGCGCGAAGATCGCGAGGCTGTCTGCCTTCAGTTGCGCGAGCAGGGCTTCGTTGGCCTTGCTGTTGTCGGCGTCGCTGTCTTCGTCGTCGTCCGAGTCGTCCGACTCTTCTTCTTCCGATGCCTGGGCTTCGACTTCTTCGCTCGCGTCTGCGTCGGCCGCCGCGGCCGGTTCCTGCGCGGCTTCGTCGCTGCCGATGCCGTCGACGAGTTCGTCGATGCGCATCTCTTCAGCCGCGACGCGGTCGGCGTCGGCGAGGATGGTCGCGACGATCGACGGGCATGCCGCGATCGCCTGGATCATTTCCTGGAGGCCATCTTCGATGCGCTTCGCCACTTCGATTTCGCCGGCGCGCGTGAGCAGCTCGCTCGAACCCATTTCGCGCATGTACATGCGTACGGGGTCGGTCGTGCGGCCGAATTCGGAGTCGACGGTCGAGAGCGCGACTTCGACTTCTTCGTCGGCTTCGTCGTCGGCCTGCTGGTCGGCGCGGGAATCTTCGTTCAGGAGCAGCGTGTCGGCGTCGGGCGCCTGTTCGTACACCTGCACGCCCATGTCGTTGAACGTGGCGACGATCGTTTCCAGCGCGGCCGTCTGCGCGAAGTTGTCGGGCAGATGGTCGTTGATGTCCGCGTGGGTCAGATAACCGCGTTCACGGCCGAGCTTGATGAGCGCCCGCATTTGATGCTGGCGTTTTTCGAGTTGCGAGCCTGCGTCCATGGGCGTCGTATCGCCGGTCTTGTCTTTGGACGAGCGGCGTGCGGGGCGGGCAGACGAGGTCAGCGCGTCGTCCCGGTCATGGCTTGTCAATACATTCTCCTCGAAGGGATAGCCCGACAAGGGCAAAAAGGGTCACGCGCCAGCGGCGTGGCGTCCTGGCGATGACGAAATTGCAGGGGAGTGGGCGGGGGCGCATGCCGGTCCCGCCAAGCGAGCGCCAAACGTCTGACGACGTGGCAGCCTGGATTTTCGTGCAATGCAGAAAGACCGCGTATGGTAGTGCGTTACGGCATGCGAGGCAACCCGAATCGTCGTGTTTGCGGCACATTGTCCGCCTTTAGGGTCGTACCGCTTGATAGCGCTCCACCTTACATATTTCCTACATGAGTCCCTTAGACCCATTTTCAAGCGAGAAGTTCACGTTTTTGTCACTCGCCTCGCCTATGGCACGCTGTTATTCCCCGCGAATTCCCCGTTGTCCGATCGTCATGCGCGGCAGCGCTCACGCGCGAATCGCGACAATACGTTGAACGCGTTTGCCGGAGGACCGGTTGACCGCCTCCTCGTCGAGCGCGATGGTCGTGCCCTCGAGCGCGCCGGTGACGAGCGCCGGATCGAACGCACTATATAGACGTCCCGCCGGGTCGCGTGCGCTCTCGCCGTCGGTTACGCGCCAGCTCAGATAGAGCACGCCGCCGGGCTCGAGCAGTTCGACGAGACGGCGGCAGGCCGCGCCGACCTGCGCGACGGGCAAATGCATGATCACGGTCTCGCAGAGGACGTTGTCAAAGCTCGCGGCGGGCACATCCTTCAGTTCGGGCAACGCGGCAAGACCGAAGGCGTACTGCGGGTAGTCGGCGGCGGCCTGTGCGATCAGACCCTCCGACGCGTCGTAGCCCGTCGTCGGGTAACCATGGGCGTTCAGCCATGCCACGTCGCGGCCCGACCCGCAGCCGATGTCCACCGTCCTTCCCTCCCGCCGGAAATACTGCATGAGACGCGCATAGAGGTCGTCGGGCGCAGGCTGATTCGCCCATTCGGCTGCGTAGTCTGCAGCGCCACTCGTGTACGTCTCGATCGTCATGGAGTCCATATGGGGCTCGCGGTTCCTGTGACAAGAGGAAAGGGCGCTTCGAGACTAGCCGATCAACGCGACGACAGGCAGTAGCGCGGCGATACCGGGATGGCCGCTGCCACGCTCGCCGATGGCGCCATGCGACGGAGACGACGCACGCAGCGTCAGGGCGGGAATTCGTCGTACTGGGGCAGCGAATCGGCGATCTCGAACCACGGCGCTTTCGAGCGCACGAAGATATGGCCGGCGGGGCGGATGTCGGGCGGATCGGTCAGCGTGCCGAGCGTCACGTGCACATAGGCCCCTTCGCGCACGACTGAATAGAGCAGCGAGCCGCAGCGGCCGCAATGGATGTCGTGGGCGGCCTGCGGGTCGCCGTAGACCAGCGTCTGCCCTTCGCCCTCGGTGAGTCGCAGCGCCCCGCTTTCGATGCCCGCAAACGGCTTGAACGCGGAACCCGTGGCGCGGCGGCACTGCGAGCAGTGGCAATTGAATGCGTAGCGGAACGCATTGGCTACCGCATAGCGCACGGCGCCGCAAAGGCACTGGCCGCGCAGCGTGGCGGGAGCATTCGTGTGGGTGGGGGCAGTGTCGGCGGACATGATGGGCGCGGTGCTCTGGTGGCAAGTGTCGAACATTGCGATCGGGCGGCTGCGGTGTGCGCACTCACATCATACGTTTGAGTCGCCCGCGGCGCAGGAAAACGCAAAGGTCACCACATATGGGGATTGGCCGGCCAGTCATGGCCTCCGCACGGTTCGTGGCGCCCCTGTCGCCCCGAAAGGCACGCCGAATTTCCCATGGATGGTTACCTTTGGCGCCCTCGCGCAAAACGCACCGCCCAAGCCCACCCAGGCGAATCTACGCGCCCCGTTCCCTCAACTCCTTCAATCCCTTGATGACGACGAGCAGCGCGCGGCCGTGCTCTTCCGAGCCGTCCCACGCCTCGACGATCGCATTGCGCAGCAATTCGTTGTAGGCGGCGGCGTGCCGGCTCGACGGCCGCGCCTGCACACCATAGAAACTGCATAGCTTATTGAATGACGCACTCCGGCGTACCCGCCGCCCGTTCGACGTGCGAAGACGCGAGACAGTAGGCTGGCTGACCCCGGAAAGCCGCGCAATTTCGCTGGCAGAGCGTGAATCGTCCGATAACCGCCGCAGCAGTTCCTGCACCGGAAAATGAGTATCTGGGGCTTCCATGTCATGCATTATACCTATACAGTAACAGTTATTGAATTGCCCGCCAAAATCGGCGGGCGGCTGCATTCCGAGGAAGTCGATGGCACTACAACACCTACCGCCCACGTTTTGCTGGTCCCGAATCGGGCCAGAGGCCGGCGTCGATCTCCCCACGCTGGTCCTGCGCAAGGAGTGGGAGCGTCGGCAGGGCGGCGGGCGTTTCCTGTGGGGCATCGGCCAGTCGCTCGGCAACAGCGCTCAAGTCGCCGCGCTGCGCACGGGCTCGCTGCTCGCCCTGTTCTCGCCGGCGGCGAGCCGCCCGCGCGCCACGCAAGACAAGTGCGCCAAGCGTGCCGGCGTGGTCGTCTGGAATGCGTGGGTCGATGCGAGTGGCCAGGTGCGCCAGCTCCCGCAGCACGTGTTCGTCACGAGCAGCGCCACGCTGCCCTCGGGCGCCGCGCGCGAGCATCACTACGCGCTCGTGTGCGTCTCGCCAACCGAACTGAGCGTCGGCAGCTCGCTGCGGGTGGTTCCGGAGCGGCTGCGCAGCGTGAGCACGGCGAAGCCGCCAAGCCGCTCGCAGGGCACGGTAGTGGTGGATTGCGTCGAGCGCGCGGCCCAGGCGGGCGGCAAGAGCCATCCGCTCGTGTTCACGGCGGAGCTGGAGGCGCCGTACTTCGTGCGGCTCACGCAGCCCACGCTCGTCAAGGCGCGCGACCTCGCGGCCATTCACGAGGCGTCGCGCATGGGCGACTTCGACACCTACGCAGATCTCACCAAACGCGTGCGCAGCGAGGCCTGCGCACAACAGGCGCGCGGCGTCACGCGCGATCTCTTCGACCTGCCGCCTGCCGAGCACACGGCGTCTTCACGGCTTGGCGGCGCAAGAACGCGCCATGTCTCCCGGGCGGGAGACTGGACACAGCTCACAATGGAACTCTTCCATGGCGATTCACATCCGTTCACAAGAGGCCGAGGCCGCGCAACGCTTTTTTGAGGCGAGCCGCAACGTCGACCGGGCATTTCGCGCCCTGCGTGGCGAGGCCCACGACCACGTGGCCGCGCCGCTCGCCTATGGCGCCGCGCAATCACGGCTCGACCACGCGCTGGACGAACTGGCGCGTGCCGAGGCGTTGTTCGATTCGGTGACTGAAGTACGAGCGCATCAGACCAGGGATCATCAGGATCACTGAGGAACTGGCGCGATGACCCGCGAAGCGGCGCGCACCGGCACGGGTCCCACGACGCTGGTCGCCGTCGAGCAAAAACGGCGGCGGGTCGTGGCCCGCGAGTTCGCGCGCTAACTCAGTCCTTTTCCCCTTCAACCGGCAGCTCCAGCACGGCCGCCACCAGTGGCCAGCGCTGCGCGGCCGCCTGCCAGGCGTCCTCGGCTTGAACGTCGAGATAACGGTCGCGGTCCACGCCGTCGACGAGACGCGCGAGCGCGTCGATATCGCTCGGCAGCGCGGGACCACTGCGCGAACGCCGGCCGGACCCCCACAAGCGCATCGCCATTACTTGCCCTCCACCCACACGCCGTCCGGCGTATGGATCACGTAGCCGGTGGGCGTCGTCATCGTCACCGTGCCTTCGTTTTCGCCGACCATGCGCGTTTGCGGCAGGTTGTTCGCATACTGCGCGAGCGGCGGCGCGCCGGTGGCGAACGGGCTGTGCGCCACGAGATTCGACAGCAGCTGCGCGAGCGCGAGATAGCTCGTGGGCGTGTCGATCGTCGTCACGCCGCCGGTGTGCTCGCTGCCGGCCGGCAGACCCACCACCTTCACGCCCACCGGCACGTGGACGATGTTCGGCGTGGGGATCTCGCGCATGCCGGCAATCTGGTTCTCTTCGCCCTGTAGCGCCGCGCCGTGTTCGGGTACGAAGACGATCACCGCCTTGCGCCCCGACTGCGCGACGAGGTCGATCAGCTTGTCGACGTCTCCGAGCAGCCGCTGCAGGCGAATCGGGTAGGACTGCAGGCTCGTGAGCTTGTCGTTCGGCGTGGGCAGCCGGTTGCCGTCGTGCATCGAGACCGTGTTGTAGTAGAGCGCGACTGGCCCGCCGCCAGCGGCAATGCGCTGCTTGTACCAGCGCGCGAGCACGTCGTAGTCGTCGGCCAGCGTGGAACCGTCGAACTCCTTCATGAACTCCGGGAAGCCTTCGTTCGCGGGGATCGTCACGCCCGGCACGCCGATTTCACTGATCACCGTGCTGCGGAAATTGTCGAAACGGCCGTTGTGGTTGAGCAGCGCGTTCGGCGTGTAGCCGGCCTGCGCGAGCTGCGCGAACAGGTGGCACTCGGCAGGCGCGGGGTCATAGAGCGCCTTGTGCGGCTCCTGCCCGCAGGTGGCGCGCAGCACGCGGATCGCGGCGGGCCCGCTATAGCTGGCCCCCGAGCTGAAGTTCTGGAAGATGTAGTCGAAGCGCGAGAAGAGCGGGTTGTTGCGCATCTTCACGACATCCATGTCGTTCCACGAGAGCGAGCAGATATGCACCACGATGATGTCGAACTGCGCGCTCGCATCGGTGGTGAGCGGCGTGAAACTCACGTGCCGGCCTTCTTCGTTGGCGCGGAACGCCGCGAGCTGCTGGTCGTAGCTGCCCGACTGCTCGTCGCGCTTCTTGCCCGTGCCGCTGTCCTCGTCGCCGGTGCTGGCGAGCGAAGCATTGGCGGTGGCGTTCGCCACGAACGAGCCCACGCCCTGCCAGACCGGCATGACGACGAGCGCGATCAGCACGAGCGTCGTCACGCGCACCCAGCGGTTGATGAGGAAGTAGAGCAGCACGGCGATCACCGCCGACACGACCATCGAAAGCGAAATCACGCGCCGCGTGAGTTCGAACATGTACGAGGGCGTGAAGGTGAGGAGCACGGGGATCTGCGAGATCGCCCGGCCGATGTCGGGCATGCTCGACTCGTGGTACGCAATGGCGATGCCCACGATCACGGCGATCCCATTGCGCGCGATACGCAGCCACCGGTTGTGCAGCGGCACGAGCAGCAGGATGACGAAGGCGAAGTTCATCCACCACTCGGGTTTGAGCGTGCCGATCGAGTAGAGGTACAGCTTGGCGAGGAAGTAGAGATTCCAGAGACCCATAGTGTTTCGCGTTCCAGGGTGTAGCGGTGGTTCCGGTTATCAGGGCTGGCGGACCTGGCCGGCCCGGCGTCGAGTGAAGAGGTTTTCCAGCGCGTCGAAGAACGCGTCGATGAGGCGCATGTAGCCTTGCCAGCTCAGCTCGATCAGCTGAATGAGGCCGTGCAGCGGCGCGTCGGAGGGCGGCACGTCCTCCCATTCGAGCCAGGCATCGGCGCGGCCGAACGTGCATTCCACGAGCTTGCGCTCCATCTCCATCGTCATGCCGACGAAGCGCACGCCGAGGCGCCGGTCGGCCAGACGCGCGACCACAGCGGGGAAGTCGTGCTCCAGCACGCCGCGCGCGAGCGTCACGTTGATGCGCTCGCCGGGCTCGAGCTTCGCGACGGCGTCGGCGGGCAGCATGAGGCCGATGCCGCCCATCGAATAGTTCTCGGTCTTGCAGGCGAGCGTGCGGCCGTCGGGCAGCGTGAGCATGGCGGGCACGCGCAGCGGAATGCGGTGCGCTACGCGCACCTGCTTCGCTTCTTTGGCCACGCCGAGCGCGAGCCCGAGAATGGTGAGATTCACGCCGGCCCAGAAGAGGTTCATGAACACGGTGGCGGGCTCCTCGGACCGCCAGATCGTGAGGCGGCCGATGCCGGCGAGCACCGAGCACACATTGATCGCGAGCAGCACGAGGTAGGGCTTCGAAATCGTCCAGTCGAGATACTCGTGCTCGATATGGCCGCCCTTCGAGGTCACGTTGAACTTGCCGAGCTTCGGATTGATGAGCGCCATGGTGGTAGGCAGCACGATGTACCACGCGAGCACGGACTCATACGCTTCGGCCCAGAACGAATGCCGGTAGCGTCCCTGGATGCGCGAGTTGGCAATCGCTGCAATCACCAGATACGGCACCACGTAAGCGAGGATCACGGGCGCAGGCGTGTTGATCACATGCAGTCCGAAATACAGGTACGCGCCGGGCATCACGAGGAAGATGAGCCGCGGGAAGCCGTAAAAGAAGTGCAGCATGGCGTTGCTGTAGCACATGCGCTGGAAGAACGAGAGCCCCTTGCCGATCCATGGATTGTCGACGCGGAAGATCTGCGTCATGCCGCGGGCCCAGCGGATGCGCTGGCCGATGTGGTCGGCGAGGCTGTCGGTGGCGAGGCCCGCCGCCTGCACGGTGCGCAGGTAGGCCGACGTATAGCCGTGGCGATGCAGCCGCAGCGAGGTGTGGGCGTCCTCGGTCACGGTCTCGGTCGCGATGCCGCCAATGTGCTCGAGCGCCGAGCGCTTGATGACCGCGCACGAGCCGCAGAAGAACGTGGCGTCCCAGAAGTCGTTGCCGTCCTGGATCAGCCCGTAGAACAGGCTGCCTTCGTTGGGCACGCGGTGGAACGTGTCGAAGTTGCGCTCGAACGGATCGGGCGAGAAGAAGTGGTGCGGTGTCTGCACCATCGCGCATTTTTTATCGGCGAGAAAGACGCCTATGGTCGTTTGCAGGAAGGAGCGCGTGGGAATGTGGTCGCAGTCGAAAATCGCGATGTATTCGCCTTGCGTGAGCGGCATCGCGTGATTGATGTTGCCGGCCTTCGCATGTGTGTGTTCGTCGCGGCGCAGGTAGCCCACGCCCGCCTCGCGCGCGAAGTCGCGGAATTCGTCGCGGTCGCCGTCGTCGAGAATGTAGACGCGCAGCTTGTCGCGCGGCCAGTCGATCGAGCTTGCCGCGAACACGGTTGGCCGCACCACCGAAAGCGGCTCGTTGTAGGTCGGAATGTAGAGGTCGACGGTCGGCCAGTCGGCGGGGTCGTCGGGCAGCGGCTGCGGCTTGCGGCGCAGCGGCCACGCGGTCTGCACATAGCCGAAGATCAGCACAATCCACGTATAAAGCTCGGCCGCGTAGAGGATGTAGCCGACGATGGCCTCGGCGGGGCTCGAAAGATGCAGAGTTTGCGTGCTGCGCCACCAGACGTAGCGGCCCGTCATGAGGATCGAGAGCATCACCATGAGCATGGTGGCGAGGCGCCCCGGCAGGCGGCGCGCGATCATCACCACGACGTACACGAGCAGGAACAGCAGCACCTGGCCGGCGAACGGCAGCGGCGTCGTGCACACGGCGACCGCCGCGACGAACGCGAGCCACAGGAGGCCCTGGCGCAGATAGGGCACGCTGTCGAGCGCCGCCGAAAGCTTTTCGAGTTGCTGCTCGATGCCTTCCCACGGCACGTCGGGCAGGCGCGCGCCGACTGCCGCGCTCGCGCGCGCGGCGCGGCGATAGATGGGTTCGAGCCGCCTGTCGAGCCACGCGCGCAGCGCGAAACGATGATGCCCTTGCGGCGCCTTGTGAAGCTTGCGCAGATCGGCGGCGAGACGCTGACGCGCGCGCCGCGGGCGCAGGAAGATGCGCTGGAGCCACGCTCCAGCGGTGCGGTCGCGGCCGATGTTCAGGCGCTGGCGGATGTCCTTGCCGAGCTGCGCGAAGGCGAGCGCGGGCACGTCGCGCTGGCCTGGGCGCGGCGGCCGGAAGAAGGCGCGCAGCAGCCACTGGCCACCCGGCGCGTCGGGCGCGAGATTGAGCTCGGGCGCGCTCAGGTGGCGCAGTGACACCCAGAACGCCGTCCACAGGCCGACGATGCGCTCGCGGATCATGGCGTGCTCCCGCGCGCAACGTGTTGCGCGAGCAGTTCGTCGGGTGCGTCGAGGCTCGCCCCCGTGCTCCAGTGCGAGAGCCACGAGGCGATGCCGTGAAGGTCGTGCGCGGCCTGCGAGCTGGGCGCGCTCAGGCAGAAGTTCTCGCCGGCGGCGAGCGCGGCGGGCACGCCGGTGTCCGCATGCACGAGATACGGCAGCATGGCGGCGCCGAGGCGCGCGCGCAGCAGTGAAACGACGTCCATGTGCAACTGGCGCGCGGGCACGACCGCATTGGCGACGAACACGCTGCGCTTCTGCGCGCGCACGAGCGCGGCGATCAGGCGCGGCAGCGTCGCGCAGGCGGTCGCGCAGGGCGTGAGGACGCCGAGCACGAGGTCGGCGGCATCGATCGCCTGGCGTGCGTGTGCCGAGGGCCACGTGCCCGCATCGACGAGCGCGATCGTTTGCGCGGGCAGGTCAACGCGGGCGAGCAGTTCGCGCAGCCAGCCGGGGCGCGCGTCGAGCAGCGCGCTGGCGTCGTCGTCGCGCGGGTCATTGGATGCATGGCCGCCCGCGAGGCTGCCCCACGGCAGCACGAGCACGCCGTCGTCGCTTTGCAGCGCGGCGCGCGACCAGGCGTCGCCGGCGCCCGGGCCGCCTGCCAGATGCGTGACGAGCCCTTCGCGCGCGCTCTCGCGCAGGCCGAAATGCAGCGCCAGCACGTTGCGCGGGTCGCATTCCGCGGCGAGCGCAACGTGTTCGCGCGCCGCCAGCAGACCGGCGAGCGCGGCGGTAAGGGTGGTGCGGCCCGCACCGCCCACGCTGGAGACGATGGCGATGGTCTTCATCGGCGCGGCCCCGTCTGGCCGAAGCGGCGCTGGCCGCGAATCAGCAGGGCGTCGACCTGCGGCGGGAGCTGGAGCGGGCGCGAGCGCGCGGGGCGCAGCCACATGGGCACGAAGCGCGCGAGACGCAGGCGCCAGCCGATCCAGTAGAGCGGCACGGCCAGTATCAAGCCCCAGACGAAGTAACCGAGGAAGATGTTCATGTCGCTCTCCTATGCTTTGAGCGGCAGCGGCGCGCGCTGCGGCGCGGCGCGCGGTTTCGCGTTGTCGGTGCGCGCGGCGGCGTCGAGCGCGGGCAACAGGTCGCCGTTTATGGGAGCGATGTTGACGGGCACTGCGGGTTCCGGCACTGCGGTTGCCGTCGTGGCTGCCGTCGCTGCGCCCGGTGCAATCGCGGAAGCCGCCGCCGGCGGTACGGTCTGGCCGTTGGCCTGCACGGAGACGGCCGCGGCCGCGGCGGGCTGCCCCTCGTTGATCGCGAGCCAGCCCGAATAGTCGGGCGGCGGCGTGCTGTCGATTTCGTCGCCGAGCGTGGCCAGCGCCTCCGTGATCGCGCGGCCGTCGCCGTAGCGCTCCTCGCCCTGGAACAGCTCGGCGAGCGGCCGCTGGAACACGCGCTGGCACACGGCGTCGGCGTCGCTCAGGCGGCAGGCGAAGAAGAACACGTAGAGGCTGTCGCCGCTCGCCGTCACGATGTCGCCCGCGCGGCGCAGATGGCACGCCTTGAGCGCATCCACGTGCGCGACTTCCGGCATCAGCGCGAGGCGAATCAGCACGCTCGGCAGCTGGATCACGCGGCTGCGCTCCACCGCCGCGCTCACGAGTTCGACGAAGTGCGCGGCGCCTACGTAGCCGCTCTCCTCGCCGTGCACCACGGCGGCGAGCGCCGCACGGTAATCGGCGGGCATGGGCCGCGAATACACCTGGCCCTGCAGACTGTCGACGATGGCCTCGACCTGCGCGAGCGGCGTCTGTCGCGCGATCACGCGGTTCGCGCCGAGGTTGAGCATGAGCGACTCGTAGCGCATGGCCACGGCGTCCTCGCGGACGATGATCTTGAGCGCTTCGCCGCACTGCAGGCGCAGCGTGTGCACCTGCTCCGCGAGCATTTCGAGGTCGCGGTTCACGCTGAAATCGAGGATCACCGTGGCCGCGACCGAGGTGCGCGCGGCGGCCACCGCGGCCTCGTTGTTGTCGACGATCTGCCAGGCGGGCGGCAGGACGCGCTCGTGCAACAGCGCGTCGCGCGAAACGATCACGCGGCCTTCGTCGGGCGCGAGCAGGCCCGCCTCGCCGATCTCGGTTTCGAAGGTGCCGCCCGAAACCGTGAGCCGGTGATCGGCGGCGGAAAAGCGCAGCGGCACGCTCTGGCTGCCGTGCACGGCATCGCCCGCGCGCCAGAACGCGACTTCCCAGTGATACTGACCCTGCACCTGGTGCAATTGCGCGGCGCCCGCGAAGCGCGCCTGGAAGGCGGCCAGCTCGGGATGCTCCTGATCGTCGCCGAGGCCGGGCGGCGCCGCCACCATCAGCACACCATAGCGATGCTGTGCGCACCAGCCCGCGAGTTGCGCGCCCTGCGCTGCAAGCGCGGCGGGGTCCTGCCAGTTGAAGAACACGTCCGCGCCTTCGATGAAGAACTGGCTTTCGGGCGCGGCGCACTGCTCGGCGAGCGCGTTGAGCGCTTCGATCAGCACCTGCGCGCCGTCGCGCTCCGGCAGCGGGCGCACCGCGCATACGTTTGCCCACGCATGCGTCGAACCGCTCCTGTCGAGATCGACGCCATGGTCGAGCAGCGCGGCCGCGAGGCTCGCGCCGTCACGCGTGGAAAGGACGGTGGCGGGGCCCGTGAGCGCGGCGGTGGCGGTTTGCCAGAACAGCGCGTCGCGCGCCGGCGAGGCGCTCGCGTAGACCACGTGCACCTGGCCCGCGCCGAGCGAAGCGAGCGAGGCCGGCAGGCCGTCGATCGCGAGCGGCTCGCGGCGCGCGAGCCGCGAGAACAGCGAGCGGCGCGTATCGCGGCCGGCGCCGGCGGGCGCAGCGGAGAGGGTGGCGGGATCGTTCATCGTATTGCTCGTCTCGCGGATTTCATCGTCGCGGGTTTCATCGTCTTCATGCGCGCTCGCTTCGTGGCCATGTCAGTAGGCCGAATAAGGGACGACCGGCCGCGGCGGGAACGGCACCGGCCCCTTCTGCGGCGAGAAGAAGTAGCGCAGGTAAAGCACCCCTACGTTCGGCGCGTAGTCGCGCGAGCGGTCGAGCCGGAAGCGGCCGCCCACCACGAAGTGCTCCGTCACGCGATATTCGGCCGCCGCTTCGACCGTATAGCTGAAGCCGCCGCCCGAGCCGCCGCCAAAGAACGGCGAACCGAGGTCGTTGGCGCTCATGAACGCGAGCGCCTGGGCCTGCAGGCCTGGGCGTGTCGGGTAGAACGGCGACTCGTTCTCGTTGGTGAACGACATGCCCACCGATCCGTCGATCTCCCAGGAAAGCTTCTTGTAGCGGCCGGTCCAGTCGAGCGGAATGCTGACCGAAAAATAGCTTTGCGGACTGTAGTAGCCGCCGTTACCGAACGTGTAGTTGTGTTCGTTCTTCGAGTACTTCCAGTAGTTGAGCGTGAGGCCGCTCGACACGATCTGGTCGGGCCGCTTGAACACCGACCAGTCGTAGCCGCTGCGAACCTTGAACTCCTGGTTGGTCTCCACGTTGGTGCCGGTCAAGAGGCCGAAGCCGATGCTCGTGAAGATCGTGCCGGGCCCGAAGTCCTGCGCGCCGCGCACGGTGAAGCCGTTGCGCACCACGCCGCCCCACTTCTCGCCCGTGACCGGATCGATGCCGCCTGCATAGGAAACCAGGCTGGCGGTCACAGGACGGCGCGAGACGTCGAGCGAGAGCGACGAACCGCTCGGGAAGTCGTGGCGGTACTGAATGCCGCCCAGCACGCTCGTGATCGGGAAGCCCACCGGCGTGCTGCCGATGTCGGCGCGCCAGCTGTTGTTCGCACCGCTGAACTCGTAGCCCGCCGCGAGCGCGACGCCCGTCGCGGTCTCGTTGACGGATCCGAGCCCGGCGTTGCCGAGCGCGGCGATCTTGCCGTACTTGTACGCGATGTCGAAGTCGTTGCCGGGCAGCGTGCCCGCGTTCAGATAGACCGTATCGGCGTGGAAGAAGTAGTGGCCCGTATAGCCATCAGGAATGCGAACGTATAGCGGGACTTCGGTGGCGTGCAGCTCGGAAATGCCGGGGTCGCCCGAGAGGTTCGACTGATACCAGCCGGTCGCGACCTGCCCCTGCTTGCGGTCTTCCAGGCTTTGCAGCGCGCGGCCCGCCGAGGTCGTGCCGTCGGCGTCGGGCTGCGTGCCTTCGGCCACTTCCTGCGAGCGCGAGGTGCGATAGAGGCTCGCGGCTTCGTTGTAGTTGCCGCGCGCCTGCGCAACGCGCCCCGCCTGGATCGTAATGTCCGGGTTGTCCGGATACTGCTCGCGCAACGGATCGACCACGGCGGAAGCCTCGTCGTTCAGCCCGAGCGCGGTGAAGCGCCGCGCCACGGCAAGGCGCGTGTCGATGTCGTTCTCCGCGGTGTCGGCCAGCACTGCGCGCACCATGTCGGCGGCCTCCCGGTCTCGGCCCATGCGCTCCAGCATACGCGCAACGGCGAGGCGTGCATCGGCGTCGTCGGGTTGCGTCACGAGCACCTTCTGCGCGGAGGCCATTGCGCCCTTGTAGTCGCCCTTCGCTTCGCGCAGATCGACGTCTTCGAGCAGCCAGCGCTTGGTCGTTTTGAGGCGGTCGGGCACGGCGTCGAGCGTATGGCGGGCGGCCGTCAGGTCGCCCGCCTCGATCTGGCGGTCGGTTTCGCGCGCGACGAGGCGCAGCTCCTGGTCGTCGAGGCTGGCCTTCTGTTCGTCGGTGAGGCCGGGCTGATCGCGCGTCGCGTCGATCCAGTTCGCCCACGCGTCGTCGCGGTTGGCCGCCGCGAGCAGCTCGCCGTAGCGCACGCGCGCGCCGTTCGCCGCCGGGTCGTCGGGGTGCGCCGCGAGCCAGTCCTGCACGAGCTTCAGGCCCCGGTCCGGCTCGCCGATCGCGATCCACTCGCGCCCGACGGTGGCGAGCATCTGCGGATCGTTGGCGGCGTTCGCGTCGGCGGCGGCGGAATCGAGCAGCGCGCGCGCCTCGTCTTCCTTGCCCTGAGCGATGAGCTGGCGGGCCTGCGCGATCTTCTTCTGCGCGGCGAGATTGCCCATCAGTTCGCGCATGCCTTCGCTGCGCTGTGCTTCGGGCACGGCGTCGAGTTGCGCGGCGGCCGCATCGACGTCGTCCACGGAATTCAGATAGAGCGCCGTGGCGTAGCGCATGTCGGGCGCCTGCGAGACCTTGAGGCCGTCTTCCATGACCTGGCGGCCCAGTGCGGGCAGGCCCAGATCGCGGTACTGGCGCGCGAGCCTGAAGCGCGTCCAGGCGTCGTCGGGCGTGAGCCGCACGGCCTCTTCGAGTTTCGCGATGGCCGGGCTCTTGCGGTTGTCGGCGAGCAACTGGTCGGCCTGGATCGACAGCAGTTCGGCGTGCAGCTGCTTCTGCCCGGCACTCGAACCGCTCACGCGCGGCGTCGTGGCGGCGATGAGCGGCTCGATCTCGCTTTCGCGACCCGTCTCGCGCAGCACCGTCACGAGGCCGCGCAGCGCGTCCATGTCGGGCTTCGGCGCGTTTACGAGCGGACGCAGCACGGCTTCGGCTTCGGGCCACTTTTTCTGCGCGATGAGCGCGCTGCCGAGGATATCGCTGGCGGTTGTGTTGCCCGGATCGAGCTTGAGCGCCTCGCGCGCGAGCGTTTCGGCTTCTTCCGGTTTGCCTTGCGAATTCGCCTCACGCGCCTTCGCAATGGTGCCCCAGATGGTGGCGGTCTTTTCGAGGCTGCGCCACTTGCCGGCGTTGTCGGGGTCGAGCTTGAGGGCGCGCGCGAACAGCTCGCGTGCCTCGTCGTGGCGGCCTTCGCGCAGCCGCACGAGACCGAGCGCGCCGATCGTTTCGCCGTCGTTGGGGTTCGCGCGCTGCGCATTTTGCAACGAGGTTTCGGCGTCCTTGAGATCGCCGCGATCGAGTTGCGCAAGGCCGCGCGCGCGATCGGCGGCGCCGGGGCCGGGACGGGGGCGTGCACGCGCCTGGGTGGACGCTTTTGCGTTGCCCGCGGCCGCGCCCGGCGGCGCGCTGATGACGGCAGATGGGTTCTGCGCGAGGGCTTGCGCCTGCGCCTGGCCCATCGCGCCGAGCTTCTTGCCGAGTTCGGCGACGGTCTGCTTCGCGTCGGCGTCGTCGGGCACTTCCTGCAGGTAGCGCAGATACCACACGTAATAGGCGGGATCGTCGTGCCCCGCGCTCGCGAGCGCGCGGCGCCACAGTTCGAGCGCGAACGCACGGTTGCTGTCCTGGCGCTGGTACACGTGATAGATCAGGTTGAGGCCTTCCATGCGCGTATCGGCGCGGTCGGTGAGCAGGTCGCCGAGGATCAGCGCGAGGCGGGGATCGTTCGGATTCTGCTTCACGCGCGTGCGCAATTCGCTGATCGCCTGCGCGCGGCCCGCGGTCGTGCCGGCCAGGATGCGGTAGTAGTCGCCCGCGAGATCGCCCGCGGGCGCGCCGTTCGGAAAGAGCTTGAGCAGGCGCGCCGAAGCTTCCTCGCTCTTGCCGGCGGCCGAGAGCAGGCGGATCTGCGCCATCTCCATCTTGCCGCTCGTGGCGACGCGGTAGGCGTCGTCGAGCTCTTTCGTTGCGCTCGCACTGGGCGCGATTTTCTTGAGCTGCGCGAGGATTTTCGCGGCTTCGGCCGGGCGATTCGAACGCAGCTCGATTTCGCCGAGCAACGCGAGCGCCTCGGGCTGCTGCGGGTCGAACAGCAGCGCTTTTTGCACGAGCCCGCGCGCGATATCCGGACGATTCTTGCCTTCCCACATGCGCGCGGCCGAGAGCAGCTGCGCGGCCTGCGCTGCCGGCGTGGCGGCATTGGCCGCCGGCTGCGGGCCAGCCTGCGCCGAGGCGAGGTACGGCGAGGCCGCGAACAGCAGCGCGACGATCGGCGCGAGTCTGGGTGCGAATTTTGGTACCAGTTTTGGCACGAAAGGCGGTGCGATGTTCGGCAACAAGCGTTGCTGCGGCATGCGTGAAACCGCCTCGCCTCGCGATGCGTGCGCAGCCGCGCGCCGCGCCTCACGGCGCGCGCTGCGCACACGGGCGGCGCGGCGGGCAGATGCCAGGGCGTTCAGCGCGGCGTGGGGCATGCGCTCGTCCATGCGGGGGCAACGCGGCCTTGCGCGTCGAATCGGTAGAGCCCGTCGAGGTAGCCGAGCGCGAACAACATCAGCACGCTGCTGTAGTAGCCAGGCGGCGACTTCTGCGCGAGCGTGCGGCTGCGCTCGACCTGGGCGTTCGCGAGATCGCTGCGGCCGAGCGCAGCCAGATACGGCGCGACCGCGGCGGAAAACCCGCCGTTGCCCTCGTTGGGCCCCGGTGTGCCCGTGGTCGTGTCGACGCGCTCGGGCGGAAAACCATGCGCGCCGACGAAGTCCGCGAGCGGCTTGAAGGTGGCGAGCGTGCTGGCGCGCAGTGGGTCGTCGCCCGCGAGCATGCCGGCCCACAGGTACACGCGGATCGCGTTGTAGGCGCTTTCGGCGTGCGTTTGCGCGTCGGGGGCGAAGCCGCCTTTCGCGTGATATTCGACCCAGTCGGGCGAGTAGCCCTTGGGCGCGGTCTCGTTGACGAGTCTCGCCGACGAAGCGAGCAGCGCCTTCCATTCGCCCGCCTCGGGCAGCGCGAGCATGAAGCGCCGCATGACCTGGAGCGGCACGTAGCTCGGGTTCAGGCGCCAGCCGTCCGTGCCGATCGTAAAGCCCACGGGTCCCGGCAGCACCGTACGGCCAAGACCCGGCAGCACGGCGGTTTCCTCGCGCACGATGTTGCGGGCCATCACCGTGCCGAGCGCGGTGTAGCGGCGCTCGTTCCAGAGGCGACCGGCTTCGAGCAGCGTGTAGGCGATCCAGAGGTCGGCGTCGCTGGCGGGGTTGCTGTCGATCACACCCCACTGCGGCGCTGCGCCCGCGGCTGTGGACGCCGCAACCGGCTTGCCGTCCTCGCCGATGTCGCGCCTCCCCCAGATCCATGCGGGCAGATGCGTGGCGAGGTCGCCCTGGGCGAGATTGTTTTCGGTCCACGTGAGGACCTTGTCGAAGCTCGCGCGGTCGTTCGCGACCAGCGCGAAAAAGAGCGCGTAGGACTGGCCTTCGGAAACGGTCACCTGGCGCGGCGTGCTCGCATCGATCACGCGGCCATCGGCGCTCAGCAGCGTGCTGCGAAACGCGTTCCACGCGGGCCAGGCGCAGGCCGCGGGGCTGGCGGATTTTGCAGCGCTGGCGCTGGCGCTCGCGTTGGCGGCCGGCGCGGCCGCGTGCGCCGTCGCCGCCGGCATCAGCAGCGCCAGTGTTGCGAGCGGTGCGAGCGGCGCACAGGCGAGCGCGCCCGCCGCGAGCCAGCGCATGAGCCGGGGCGCAAGCCGTGGCGCCAGAGCGGGCGCGAGCGTAGCCAAACCCGGGCGCATCGTCAGGTCCCGGAGCGGCGGGAGGCCATGCGGCCGAGCGCCCAGAACACGGTGAGCGCAACGATCAGACCGGCCAGAATGCCCGCGAGCGCCATCAGCGCCGGGTAGCGCGAGATAAACACCCAGGCGCGCGCATACCACGGCAGATCGCCGACGAAATAGCGGTTGCCCACGCGCAGGCCCTCCACCTGGCCTTCGCGGACGAGCGTGAGATCGCCGTGCATCTGCGAGATCTTGCCGCCGTCCTGGAGCGCGTCGAGCACGTCGCCGAGCTGCGCCGACGAGGTAGCGGCGAGCGCCACCACGCTCCTGCCCGACCTGAGCGGCGACTCGAAGCCGATCAGTGCCGCCATCGGTCCGCCGAGCGTGACGATCGAGCGGCCCGACGGCGTCGGGTCCTCGTCCTCGGTGCCGCCAAGCCAGCCGGGCCAGCCGCTGCGCTGGTCGCGCGTGGTCACCTCGGTCTTGCCGCGCTCGATGAGAAGCGGCAGGTCATTGCCCCACTTCTCGAGCAGTTGCGCGCCCGAGCCCGAACCGATCACGAGCAGGTTGCTGTCGCGCACGCTGTCCACCTGGCTGGCGGGCACGATCGTCAGGCGCAGCGAGGGCAGGCCGGTCCACTGGCCCATGTGGCCGAGCAGCGTGAGCACGGCTTCCTGATCCTTCGTGTCGGGCTGGTCCGGAATCACGAGGGCCGTGTCGGAGAGGTCGGCCATACGCGTGAACGGATAGCCGCTGTTCGCGAAGTAGGCGAGGTTGGGCAGCGCCGTGTAGTGCGCGAAGCCGCTGAAGTCGATGACCGAGTCGGGATCGACGGCCGCGCGCGCGACATCGTTGGCAGTGGAGGTGCACAGCCCCGTCTTCTGCGAATCGATATGAAACTGGAACTGGAACTGGTTGTCGCTGCCCACGCGGAATGCGGGGATCTCGAGGTTAGTGGCGGCGCGCGTGTCCGAGCCCGAAAGCAGCGGCACGTTGATGCGCGCTTCGTCGGAGGCGCGCGTGACGGGCCGCAGCCGTTGCGAGCGCACGAGCTGATCGCTGATGCTCACGTTGAGCACCGAGTCGTTCCACGCGGAAGGCGCCGTGTAGCGATAGCGGATGTCGAGCGGCACGTTGCCCCGCGCCCACGCATAGAGGTCGGCGGGCACGCGCAGATTCACGCGGATCGCGGGCGGGTTGTAGCCCGACACCTGCAGCTGCTGCGGGTCCGTCACCAGCTCGCGGAACAGTACGGGGCGGTCGGTGGGCACCCAGTTCGGCGCGTCGTAGGGCTTGCGCGCCGGACCGAGATCGATCGATTTCACCATTACGCTGTTGCCCGCCATGCCGGCCTGGCCGAGCGCGACCGCGTAGGCGGCGTTCATCAGTTCCTCCGGCGTGCGCCCCGCGAGCACGAGCAGCTTGCGGCCCGACTGCGGATCGGCGGCCGGGTTCGCCATGACCGAGACCGTGGGGCCCTTGATCTCCGGCAGGTTCAGCCCCTCGGGCACCTGGCCCGGCAGCACGAGCGCGATGGCGTTGGCGTCGGGCGGCACGGTGCGCGAGACCGGGAAGCGCGAGCCGCGATAGCTCGCGAGCGCGCCAAGCCACGACGAGACGACGCCCGCCGCGTGCAGCACGGGCACGCCCGCGTTGGCGGCGAGCACGAACGGCACGCGCACGAGGCGGTTGTCGTGGCGGTCGAAGAACGGCACAGGCAGAAGCCCGAGGTTGTCGGGCAGCACGATGCCCGCCGTGTTGAGCGTGAGCGACGTGTCGGGACTAATGTCGGCCCAGAGGCTCGAATGATAGGGATCCTCGCAATGATCGAGCGTGTAGTGCGCGATCATCTGCACGTTGATGCGGTTGTAGTCGGTGAAAAGGCGCGGGTCGAGATCGATCTCGCTCGTGACGAGCTGCCCGGCCGTGTCCTTCACGAGCGGAATCGTCGCGACGACTTCACCGTTCACAAACACTCTGAGATGCGAAAGCGACCAGATCAGCGAGGGCGAGTAGGTGTAGACGAGCTTGAGCTTCGCGTGGGTCACGACTTCGTCGGTGCGCACGTCGACGTTCATGCCGCCGGTGGGATCGAGGCCGCGCAGCGGGATCGGCCCGTACGCACCCATCTGTCGCAACGTGAACGTGCGCGTGCGCGGCTGCCCGAGCGGCGTCGACGCGGCAGGCTCGGGAATGACGGCGCCCGGGGCCGTCTGGATGACAACGGGCCCCGTGACGGCGTTGGACGCAGCGGCCGGAGCAGAGGCCGCAACTGGCGCCGCGGCGGGAGCGGAGGCGGGAACGTCGCTTGCGCCCGGCGCGGCCGCCCTGGTCGTCTGCGTAGCCGCGACTGCCGATTGGTCCACCGCGAAAAGGCTCGCCCCCAGCAGCAATCCGGCGACGAGCGCGCCCAGCCCAACTTGAACGGAGAGTCGCATCGCAACAGCCCTTTGTTTTCTTCGCAGTGGCTGTCTTTATCTCGCAAAGACAGCGGCCATGGATATTGGCGGCGTGGTGCCGCCAGGCGTTATCTCGAAACGGCGTCAATGTGTGGTGGAGTTTAACGGAGAGCCGTGGATCGCGCCCTATGAATGCACGTGTTTATGCCCGTTGCGTAAAGCGCGCAGATGACGGGCTGGCGCGGCCTCGCGACCGGTTTGACAGTTGGGCGCACGGGTTGGGCCGGCGGGTCGGAGCGCCTGACAATTCCTGCGCGCGCAACGAAAGGCGGCGGCGTTGCGAGCGCGCAACGCGGGCGTCGGGGATCATGCGCCGAAAGCCAGCCTTCCGGTTCATGTAATTACTCAGGATATCGAATCGAAGAGGCGCGCAACGACCGCGCGCTTGTGCCGTGTCGCGAGCGGGTGAGGTAATCTTGGCGGCTCGATCCAGAAACGGAGCAGGGTGATGAACGAGCAAACGTGGCAGGCAGTGGACGACTGGTTCTGCGACCGGCTGATCGGTCCCGACGATGCGCTCGACGGCGCGCTCGCGGCGAGCGCCAAGGCGGGCCTCCGCGCGATCAACGTGGCGCCGAATCAGGGCAAGTTTCTGCATCTGCTCGCGCGCATTCAGGGCGCGCGGCGCATACTCGAAATCGGCACGCTGGGCGGCTATAGCGCGATCTGGCTCGGTCGCGCGCTGCCCGACGACGGCGCGATGGTGTCGCTCGAATTCAGCCCGGAAAACGCGGCCGTTGCGCGCGCGAACATCGCGCGGGCCGGGCTCGATGCGAAGGTGACGGTCATGACGGGCCTCGCGCTCGAATCGCTCGATGCGCTCATCGCGCAAGGTGTACCGCCGTTCGACTTCGTGTTTATCGACGCGGACAAGAGCAACAACCCGAACTACCTCGAACGCGTGCTGAAGCTTTCGCGTCCTGGCACGGTGATCGTGGCCGATAACGTGGTGCGCGAGGGGCGCGTGGCCGACCCCGCGCATCACGAGGACGACGTGGTCGGCTTGCGTCGCTACTTCGACATGCTTGGAAACGACAAACGGCTCGCGACCACGGCTGTGCAGACGGTGGGCAGCAAAGGCTGGGACGGGTTTGCGATCACGGTGGTGGGCGGGTAACCAACGTCGAGCGCCCATACACATACACATGCGCCAAAGGCAAAAAGGGCCTGGCAGATGAACTGCCGGGCCCTTCGTCCGTCTAGCTACGCGCTGACGCTTGCCGGTCAGAAGTCCGTCGTCATCGAGAACAGCACGGTACGCGGCGCGCCCATCGTCAGATAACCACCGTTGGTCGACGACCAGTACGCCTTGTTGGCCAGGTTATAAACGTTGGCGCGGAACGTAGTCGGACGGCCGAACACGTTCGTCGCATAGCGCGCGCCGATGTCCACGGTGTCCCACGCCTTGATCGACATGGTGTTGGCCGCATCGAAGTACTGCGGACCCGTATGCGTCCAGCGTGCCGAAAGCGTGAGGCCCTGCACCCCGGGCACGTCGTATTCGGCGCCCAGGTTGAGCAGGAAGCTCGGCACGCCCACCGGCGTCTTGCCGTCGGTCGAACCCCCTTCGGTGTCGAGCTGCACGGCGTTGATCAAGGTTGCACCCGCGATCAGACGCACGCCCTTGTACACCTCGCCGAACACCGACGCTTCCACGCCGCGATGGCGTTCGTTGCCGTTGGCCACATAGGCGCCCGCGCTGTTGGTGTAGGTCTGCGGCTTTTCGAGCTGGAACAGCGCGAGCTGCACGCCGTATTTGCCGTTGTCGTACTTCGCGCCCACTTCATACTGCTTCGTGCGCTCCGGTGCGAGCTGGTCGCCGTAGTTCGTCGTGCCCTGAGGCGCAATGCCGCCCGCCGAAAGCGACTCGCTGCGGTTCGCGTAGATCGACACGTTCTCCCACGGCTTGACGACGAGGCCGAACAGCGGCGTGGTGATCGAGTCGTTGTAGTTCGAGGTCTGCAGCAGCGTCGACGACGAGTAGCCGTTCGACAGAATCTCCTGGTGACGCATGCCCACGGTGAACAGCACGCGGTCATGGAAGAAGCCGAGCGTATCCGATGCCGAGACGCTGCGCATCAGGTTCAGCGCCGTGATCGGCGGGTTGCCGTCCATGCCGGCCTGATAGGCCGTCGCCGGATACGGCACCTGCACGCCGCTGTAGAGGCTGGTCGGGAACGAATCGGAAAGCGTCCAGCCCGACTGCGTTTCCACGCGCACGATCGAGGCGCCCGCGGTCACGAAATGGCTCACCGGGCCGGTGTTGAAGTGGCCGCGCACGCCCGCTTCCGCCGAGGTCGCGCCTTCCTTGCGCACGACGCCGAGGCGCGAGCCGGTGGTGGTCGTGGGATCGGTGTAGTAGGGCGAGAAGTATTCGCCGTGCTCGTTCGTGTGGCGCACGCCGCCCGTCACATACGCGGTCCAGCCGGGCAGGAAGTCGTATTCGGCGCGCAGGATGCCGACGGTGTCTTCCGCGTCGCTGTACGACCAGGTCTGCGCGTAGTTGTGCGTGGCGGAGGGCACACCGGGAATCTCGTCGCCGAGCACGTAGACGACGGGGCGGCCGTCGGAAACGTGCTGACGCTGATACATGAAGTCGCCTTCCAGACGCAGCTTTTCGCCGCGCCAGTCGAGCGCCACGGCCGTCTGGTTGGCGCGGCGCATTTCGCTGTCGATGCTCGTTTCGCCGTCGCGGTTGTACTGGTTCACGCGAATGCCGAACTGGTCGTTGTCGCCGAAGCGGCGGCCCACGTCGATATGCGTACCGAACTCGCCCGAGGCGCTGCCTTCGAGCGTCACGCGCGTGAGCGGCTTGTCGTCGGCGCGCTTCAGTTGCAGGTTCACGCTGCCGCCGATCGAGGTGCCATTGGGCGCCGCGCCGTTCAGGAATGCGCTCGCACCCTTGAAGATGTCCACGCGCTCGAGCGCAGCCGTCTCGACGAGCTGGCGCGGCGTGATGCCGTACAGGCCGTTAAGCGAGATATCGTCGCTGTCGAGCGTGAAGCCGCGAATGACGTATACCTCCTGGAAGTTGCCGTAACCGTAGGCGGTGCGCACGGCCGGATCGTTCGACAGCACGTCCGCGATGGTACGAGCCTGCTGGTCCTCGATCAGCTTCGCGGTGTAGGTGGTCATGCTAAACGGCACGTCGATGTTCTTCTGCGAACCGAGCACGCCGAAGTCGCCGCCGCGCGCCACGTGGCCGCCGCCAAAGGTCGGCTGCAGGTCGCCCGGCAGCGTTTCCTGGGACGCCTGCACTTTCACGGTGGGCAGCGTGGCGTTGCTCGCGTTACCAGTTGCGGCGGCGCCGCTCGCGGCGGCGGGCGCCTCGGCGGTTTGCGCGAACGCCGCGGCGGGCAGGCTGAACGCGACGGCAATCGCGGCGAGGATCGTGACGCGGGAAGCGGGGAGGCGCGAAGGCAAGTTGAAGGGCGTGTGCAGACGGGATGCGGACATAAAAAGGGTCGTAGCGAAGGTAGCGCTGGCGCTCCGTGATGCCTTGGCGCTGCGCGCAGGCTCCGGGCGAATGGTTATGCTTTGCCGGTCAGACAGGGCTCGCGGAGCTGGCCCCATGAGCGGCCCGGAAAAGTATGCGGATTGTATTGCAAATGAGAATGCTTGTTATTTAAATATTGCGGTCAATAGGTGTATTCAGCGTTTACGCAACAATTTCAGTACGAGGCATTCGATGTGGGCGCAACGAAAGGTTGGAAAAATTCGGGGTCGCAAGAGTTGGGTGCGCCACGCGGGCGCGCGGCTTCGTCCAGCGTCGTTGCGCGCTCAACCAATGCACCGCGCGACGCTTGCCGCTGCATGGGCAAGACGCGGCATGGCCCGTTTTCGAGGCGCGTTCCCTGCGGCGCCGATAAGCAGATTCGATGCCTTTTGGCAGTCCTTTCGTTGGTTCGCGCAGTGCGCCCAAACCTACAATGGGGCTTCGTGATGATCGACGTCTGGTGAACCGGAAATGACTGAAAAATCGATGCTCGTGGTGAGCGCACACAGCGCGGATTTCGTATGGCGCGCGGGCGGTGCGATTGCCCTGCACAAGAAGAACGGCTATCGCGTGAAGGTGGTGTGCCTCTCGTTCGGCGAGCGCGGCGAGTCGGCGAAGCTCTGGCGCAAGGGCCCCGACATGACCATCGAGAAAGTGAAGGCCGCGCGCCGCGAGGAGGCGCTCGCCGCCGCCGGGATTCTTGGCGCGGAATGCGAGTTCTTCGACCTGGGCGATTACCCGCTGCGCGTTTCCGATGAAGCGCTCCTGCGCCTCGTCGACGTCTATCGCGACGTGCAGCCTGCGTTCGTGCTGAGCCACTCGCAGAAGGACCCGTACAACTTCGATCATCCGCTCGCCATGCACGTGGCGCAGGAAGCGCGCATCATCGCCCAGGCCGAAGGCCACAATCCGGGGCAGAAGATCGTCGGCGCGCCGCCGGTCTACGCGTTCGAGCCGCACCAGACCGAGCAGTGCGAGTGGATTCCCAACACCTTCCTCGACATCACCGAAGTGTGGGACGTGAAGCGCCGCGCCATCGAGTGCATGGCGGGCCAGGAGCACCTTTGGGAGTACTACACGCGTGTCGCGCAACAGCGCGGCGTGCAGGCCAAGCGCAACATCGGCATTACGGCGAAGCGCGACATTCAATACGCGGAAGGCTATATGCGCCTGACGCCCGCAGTGGTGGGAGATCTGTCATGAAACGTGGTGTCGTCGTCACCCAGGTTCCGCGCGCCGACGCGCGCCATATCGAAATCCTCAAGGAAGCCGGCACGGCCACCGTGCACGAGGCGCAAAGCCGCCTCGGCCTGCTCGCCACGTATCTGCGGCCCATCTATTCGGGCGCCGCGATTGCGGGCCCGGCCGTGACCGTGCTCATGCCGCCCTCGGACAACTGGATGCTGCACGTGGCCGTGGAGCAGTGTCGCGAAGGCGACGTGGTCGTGGCCGCGCCCACTTCGCCCTGTGAAGATGGCTATTTCGGCGAGCTGCTTGCCACCTCGCTCGCGGCGCGCGGCGTACGCGGCCTGATCATCGACGCCGGTTGCCGCGACGTGCGCGCACTGAAGGCGATGGACTTCCCGGTGTGGTCGAAGGCCGTGTCGGCGCAAGGCACGGTGAAGGAAACGCTCGGTTCGGTGAACGTGCCGGTGGTGTGCGCGCAGCAGATCGTGCATCCGGGCGACGTCATCGTGGCCGACGACGACGGCGTGGTCGTGGTGCCGTTCGCCACGGTCGCGAAGGTCGTGGAAGCGACCCAGGCGCGCCTCGCCAAGGAAGAAAAGACGCGCGCGGTGCTCGCGGGCGGCACGCTCGGCCTCGACTATTACGGCATGCGCGAGCGCCTTGCCGAAAAGGGTCTGCGCTACGTCGACACGCCGGCAGACGCTTGAGTCCGCAGCGTTCGATAGCTGCACACGAATCGCACCATAGCAAGAACGACAACGAGCGCCGCAAGGGCGCTCGTTTCGTTTCGCGACGACCTAAGGAAGCGCGTGGCGCGCCCCGAGGAAAAGCGCGTTAAAGAATGCGGTCCAACGCCTTCGCGAACCTCGCGACCGTGCCTTCGATGTCATGCAGTTTTTCGAGGCCGAACAAGCCAATGCGGAAGGTCTTGAAGTCTTCAGGCTCGTCGCACTGGAGGGGAACGCCGGCCGCGATCTGCAGGCCGGCATCGGCGAACTTCTTGCCGGATCGAATGCCGTCGTCGTCCGAGTAGCTGACCACGACGCCGGGCGCCTCGAAACCTTCGGCGGCCACGCTTCGGAAACCCTTGCTAACCAGCAGCGAGCGAATGCGCTTGCCGAGTTCGAGCTGCTCCGCCATCACCTTGTCGAAGCCGTATGCCTCGGTTTCCTCGATCACGTCGCGCAGCGTCGCGAGACTGTCCGTGGGCATGGTGGCGTGGTAAGCGAATCCGCCGTTCTCGTAGGCTTCCATGATCTGCAGCCACTTGCGCAGATCGCAGGCGAAGCTGGTGCTGGTTGTGGCGTCGATGCGCTCGCGGGCGAGCGGCCCGAGCATGACGAGCGCACAGCAGGGCGATGCGCTCCACCCCTTTTGCGGGGCGCTGATCAGGATATCGACGCCGCTTTTCTCCATGTCGACCCAGACCGTACCGGAGGCGATGCAGTCGAGTACGAACATGCCGCCTACGGCATGCACGGCGTCGGCCACCGCGCGCAGATACGCATCGGGCAGCATCATTCCGGATGCGGTTTCGACATGCGGCGCAAAGACGAGATCGGGCTTGTTCTCCTTGATCGCCGCGACGACTTCTTCGACCGGGGGCGGCGCATAGGCGGCCTGCCTTCCCTGTTCGCCCGGACGCGCTTTCAACACGATCGATTCAGAGGGAATGCTGCCCATGTCGAAAATCTGCGACCAGCGGAAACTGAACCAGCCGTTGCGAATCACGAGGCACTTCTTGTTCGTGGCGAACTGCCGGGCAACGGCTTCCATGCCGAAGGTCCCGCTGCCCGGGACGACCACGATCGACTTCGCGTTGTAGACTTTTTTCAGGGAGCGGGAGATATCTCGCATGACGCCCTGAAAGAGCTGCGACATGTGATTGATCGAGCGGTCGGTGTAAACCACTGAATATTCGAGGAGTCCCTCGCGGTCGACATTGGGAAGTAAACCTGGCACGCTCGCCTCCGATAAGAAAATGAATAATCGAATCGACAACCGATTCTAACCAAAGCCGTCTGCAATTGCGGCGACAAGGCGGCTCGCCATGTTGCACGGGTATTAGATCACGCTCATTGCCCGTTCGCGGCAATGTTGGCGAGCCCACGCTTTTTTGCGGAGCAGCAAATATCGACTGGCGCAGGCGCCGCCATCGCGTTCGTGGCGGTTGCAACTGGAGCGTCAGCCGGGAACGCGACGCTGACTGCGAGACCGCCGCCGGGGGCTTCGTCGAGTGTAACGCGTGCCTCGTGTACGCGCGCGATCTCCGCGACGATCGCGAGACCCAGCCCGTTGCCCTCTACGTTCTGCGTCGATTCGCAACGGTAGAAGCGCTCGAACACGACTTCGCGCTCGTGCCGGGCGATGCCCGGCCCGTTGTCGGTGACCTCGAGCACGGCACAGGTATGGCGCCGCGCCACGCGCACCGTGATGACCGCGCCGTCTCCCGAATAGCGGATCGCATTGTCGATCAGGTTGCCGATCAGCTCCTTCAACAGGTCCCCGTGACCCACCAGTTCGACCGCGTCCTGCTGCTCGAAACCGAGATCGATGCCGCGCGATCGCGCCACCGGCGACCAGTCGAGCGTCACGCTGCGCGCCACCTTGTGCAGCAGCAGCGGTGCCCGCTTCGTCGCCTGATCGCAGCCGGCATCGAGCCGCGAGAGCGAAAGCAACTGCTGCACCGCCCGCACCGCCTGGCGCACCGCCCGGTTCAGACGCCGCAGATGCAGGCCGGTGCTGGCGTCGAGGTTGCCGCGCTGAGCCAGTTCCGTTTCCGCCTGAATCACTGCCAACGGGGTCTTCAGCTGATGCGCGGCATCGGCAAAAAACCGCCGCCGCGATTCCTGCATGCGCCGCGAGCGCGAGATGTACTGATTGATCGCCTCGACAAGCGGCATGACCTCGCGTGGCAGGCCGGCGGCCGCCAGTGGCGCGCTGTCGTCCTCGCTGCGCGTCGCGACCTTTGCCGACAGGCGGTTGAGCGGACGCAGGCCGCGCCCGACGCCGAGCCAGACGATGCCGAGTGCGAGCACGACCAGCAGCCCCTCCTGAAGCAGCGAACCGATCAGGATCTGCTGCGCCAGCGCCTGACGAGGTTCGATGGTTTCGCCAACCATGATCTGGACCATGCGCGTCTGCGCGGCGGGCACGTCGTGAATGGGCAAACGCAGCAACGCCATGCGCAAGGGCACGCCCCGATAGATCGTGTCGTAGAAGCGGATCGCGAAAGGATCGAGACGGCGCACCGCAGGCTGCGGCAAGTCTGCGTAGCCGGTTACAGGCCGCCCGTCCTGACCCGCCTCTTCGCGAATCAGGTAGTAGATCTTGCTGTCGTTGCTGGATTCGAACATCTCCAGCGCGAGATACGGCAGATCGACATGGACCCGCCCCTCGCGCAGATGCACCCCCTCGCGGATCGAACGCAGCGAAAACTCGAGCGTGCGGTCGAACGCGGCATGGGCCGACTGGATTGCGCGCTGATAGGTGAGCCACGCATCCAGCGCGAGCAGGCCAAGCAGCGGCAGCAGCAGCCACAGCGACATCCGCATCCGCAGATCGGGTGCCCTCAGACGGGCCTGCATGCCTGCCTCGCTTCGAGCAGATAGCCGAGCCCGCGCAGCGTCACGATCGCCACGGCACTGCCTTCGAGCTTTTTTCTCAGCCGGTGCACATAGATTTCGATTGCCTCGGCATTCACCGATTCGTCGATGCCGAAGATCTTCTCCGACAGCGTCTCCTTGTTGATTGCCCGGCCATTGCGCAGGATCAACACTTCGAGCACCGCGCGCTCTCGCGGCGTGAGCGGGAGCGGCTCGCCTTCGAGACTGAAGCCGCGGTCGGCGGCGTCGTAGACGAGTGTTGCGCAGGCCACGCGCAGACAGTCCTGCCCCAGGCTGCGTCGTATCAGCGCACGCGTACGTGCCTCCAGTTCGCTCAGATCGAAGGGCTTGGCCAGATAGTCGTCGGCGCCGAAATCGAGTCCCCTCACGCGATCCTCCACCGATCCGTGCGCGGTCAGAATCAGCACCGGTACCGTGTTGCGGCGCGCGCGCAGCCGGCGCAGCACTTGCAGACCGTCGAGCCTGGGCAACCCGAGGTCGAGGATCACGAGCGCGTAGTCCTGGGTGCGCAGCACGTGATCGGCGGACTCGCCGTCATGCATGCAGTCGACCTTCAGATGCGCGCTGGAGAGCGCATCGGTCAGTGAACGGGACAGGATCGGGTTGTCTTCAACAAGCAAAACACGCATCGCCGCCCCCAGGGAAATCCATGAGAAAAATCATTCGTTTTCCTTCCGGTTATCGCTATGACTGAAAGCATCCAGAAAGCATTCAGACCTTACCATTCGCCAACACAAGATAAAAGCCCGTCTTGACCTGGAGGAAGACATGCCGATGTCGTTCAAACGCCGTGCCGCTACGCTCGCACTTGCACTCACCGTCAGCCCGGTCTGGGCGCAGGTTCCTGCCGGCTACCCGAGCCACTATCAAGCCTCGGTGGAAGCCGCAAAAAAAGAAGGAAAACTGATCGTCTACGCCGCGACGGATGCCGCCATCGCGAAGCCCCTCATCAAGGATTTCGAAAGCCTGTATGGCGTGAAAATCGAATACAACGACATGAACAGCACCGAGCTCTACAACCGCTTCATCAGCGAGAACGCCGCGAGCAGCACGAGCGCCGACGTGCTCTGGAGCTCGGCGATGGACCTGCAGATCAAGCTCGTCAACGACGGTCTGATGGCGACCTGGGAGTCGCCCGAGACCCCGCATCTGCCGGCGTGGTCGCAATATCAGAAGCAGGCCTGGGGCACGACCTTCGAGCCCCTCGCGATCGTCTACAACAAACGCCTGATGCCGGCAGGCGAGGTACCGCAAACGCGCGCCGACCTGATCAAGCTGTTGCAGACCCAGCCGGCACGCTACCAGGGCAAGGTCACCACGTATGACATCGAGAAATCGGGTACCGGCTTCAACTATCTGACCCAGGATGCACGCGTGAACCCTCAGGTCACGTGGGCACTCGTGCGGGCAATCGGCGCGACCGGTCCGAAGCTGCAGTCGAGTACCGGCGCCATGATGGAGCGCATCTCCTCCGGCGAAAATTTGCTTGGCTACAATATTTTGGGATCCTATGCGTATAGCAAGGCCAAAAAAGATCCATCCATCGGCTATGTCTATCCGAAGGACTACACCCAGGTGGTCAGCCGCCTGCTCACCATCTCGAAGAAGGCCCAGCACCCCAATGCGGCGCGTCTGTGGGTCGACTACCTGCTCTCGAAACGCGGTCAAACGTTGATCGCGAACGAAGCGAACCTCTTCTCGATCCGCGCCGACGTGACCGGCGAGACTTCGATGGCCGGCTTGACCGAACAGCTCGGAGACTCGCTCAAGCCGATTCCGGTCGGTACCGGCTTGCTCGTCTATCTCGACCAGGCCAAGCGCCTCGAATTTCTCAAGCAATGGCAACAGTCGATCAAGCGCTAGCGCACGCCTGACACGGCGAACGCCGTGAAGCGCCGGACGCTTCGCGGTGCGCTCTCCCCTGTTTCCCTTTTCGATATGCGGCTGCGTGCCGCAGGAGGACCCTCATGCTTTCACGACGCGCGCCCATCCCGGCCGCGGTGCCGCTCCATGCCAGGGAGAAAGACGACATTCCGGCGCTGCCCGAGGGGCCGCTGCGCCCCCTGGCTGGCTTACTGCGCTGGCTCGTCATCGCGGTACTGACCATCGCTGTCGCGCTGCCGGTTGCGCTCATCGTGTTCCAGAGTCTGTTGAGCGCCCCCTTCTTCGACGCGAGCCGCACCTTCGGCCTGGCCGGCTTCGCCTTCATTTTTACCGACCCCGATTTCTGGTCGGCCGCGGGCAACTCCTTCACGATCGCGAGCGGCATGCTGTTCATCTCCATTCCGCTCGGCGGCATCCTGGCCTTCCTGATGGTGCGCACCGATCTGGCTGGACGCCGCTGGCTCGAACCAGTCCTGCTCACGCCCATCTTCGTTTCGCCGATGGTGCTCGCCTTCGGTTACGTGATCGCTGCAGGCCCGGCCGGCTTCTACTCGATCTGGTGGAAGCAGTTGACCGGCATGGAGAGCGCGCCCTGGAACGTGTATTCGGTCTTCGCGATCACCGTGATCGTCGGGTTGACGCACGTGCCGCATGTCTATCTTTATGCCGCGGCGGCCTTGCGCAACCTTGGCTCCGACGTCGAGGAGTCCGCGCGCGTATCGGGCGCCCGGCCGCTGCGCGTGGCCCTCGACGTGAGCCTCCCCATGAGCATGCCCGCGCTGCTCTTTGCCGGCGTACTGGTGTTCTTCCTCGGCTTCGAGGTGTTCGGTCTGCCACTCGTCCTCGGCGACCCCGAAGGGCATCTCGTGCTGGCCACTTATCTTTACAAGCTCACCAACAAGCTCGGCGTGCCCTCGTATCACCTGATGGCCGCGGTCGCCGTGTGCATCATCGCCGTGACCTTTCCGCTCGTGCTGCTGCAGCGGCATCTGCTCAGGAGCGCCAATCGCTTCGTCGCGCTCAAGGGCAAGGCCACGCGGCAGACCGTGCTGGCACTCGGTACATGGCGTTGGGTCGCGCTCGCCGTCGTCGCGTTCTGGTTGCTGCTCACGATCTTCGTGCCGCTTTCCGGCATCGTGCTGCGGGCCTTCGTCACCCACTGGGGCGAAGGCGTGGACCTCGTCGAGACGTTGACTCTCGCGAACTTCTCCGAACTGTTCGAGCACAGCAATCTGGTGCGGGCCATTTTCAACACCTTCGGCATCGGCGTGCTGGGCGGCGCGCTCGCGGTCGGGTTCTACACGCTGGTCGCCTTCGCGGGCCATCGCCAGCATGACTGGGCCGCCCGCCTGCTCGATTACATCGTGCTGCTGCCGCGCGCCGTGCCAGGTTTGCTCGCCGGACTGGCGTTCCTGTGGGTCTTTCTCTTCGTCCCCGGCCTCAAGGAGCTCAAGAACTCGATGTGGAGCATCTGGGTGGCCTACACCGTTGTGTGGCTCGCCTACGGCATGCGCCTGATCCAGAGCGCGCTGCTGCAGGTCGGCCCCGAACTCGAAGAGGCCGGACGCAGCGTCGGCGGCACACGTGCGCGCGTCAGCCTCGATGTCACGCTGCCGCTCGTGCGCTTCGGGCTGCTCGCGGCATGGCTACTCATTTTCATGATCTTCGAGCGCGAGTATTCGACCGCCGTCTACCTGCTCTCTCCCGGCACCGAGGTCATCGGCGCCTTGCTCGTCTCACTGTGGGCAGCCGGGTCTGTCGATCAAGTCGCCGCCCTTTCCGTCATCAACATCGCAATGGTCGGCGCCGGTCTCGCCGTGGCCTTGCGCTTCGGAGTGAAATTGCATGGATAGGCTCTCGGTCAACGACCTCCATCTGAGCTATGGCGCGCATCCGATCCTCGAGGGCGTCTCGTTCGAACTGAAGGCGGGTGAAGTCGTCTGTCTGCTCGGCGCATCGGGCAGCGGCAAAACCACGCTGCTGCGTGCGGTGGCCGGTCTCGAACAGCCCTCATCAGGTCGCATCCAGCTGGACGAACGCGTCTTCTTCGATCGCGCAGCCGGCATCGATCTGCCCGTCGAGCAGCGCTCGCTCGGTCTCGTGTTCCAGTCCTACGCGCTGTGGCCGCACCGCACCGTGGCCGAAAACGTCGGCTATGGGCTCAAGCTGCGTCGCGTGTCGGCCCCGGAGCGCAAGCGTCGGGTTCAGGCCGCGCTCGATCAACTCGGCCTCGGTGCTCTCGCTGCGCGTTATCCGCACCAGCTGTCGGGTGGGCAGCAGCAGCGCGTCGCCATCGCGAGGGCGCTCGTGTACAACCCGCCGGTGATTCTGCTCGACGAACCGCTTTCGAACCTCGACGCGAAGCTTCGTGAGGAAGCGCGCGCATGGCTGCGCGAGTTGATCGTCACGCTCGGCCTCTCGGCGCTATGCGTGACCCACGACCAAACCGAAGCCATGGCGATGTCCGATCGCATCCTGCTGCTACGCAACGGTCGCATCGAACAGGAAGACTCGCCGGCGGATCTCTACGATTCGCCCCGGACGCTGTACGCCGCCGATTTCATGGGTAGCAACAATCGCTTCGAAGGACACGTCTGCACTGTCGAACCGGGCCATGTTGTATTGAGCGGCGCGGGCTGGACGTTGCGGGCGTCCGCGCGCGAAGCGCTTACGCCCGGTCAGGCGGTCGAAGCGGTGATCCGGCTCGAGCGTCTTCAGGTCGTCGACGGTCCCGGGCAGAACCGCCTGCGCGCCGAACTCGTCACGTCGATGTTTCTCGGCGATCGCTGGGAATACCTGTTCCATTGCGGCGAACTGCGCTTGCGTGCCTTCGGCGTGCAGCCTCGCGCCGCCGGCGAGCACTGGCTCGAACTGCCGGCGAACAACTGCTGGGCCTTTGCCCAGGCGGGCTGACAGGGGCTCGTGCCGTTCAGGTTCATTTGCAGTTGTAGTAACCGTGGGCTGGCGCATGCCGCCAGCGGAATCCATCGCAGAAACCGGGAGCAGACAATGAAGTCGCATATCACAAGAACAATCATGCTGGGTCTATCATGCGCGGGCATCGCCGCCGTCGCGCAGGCGCAATCGACGGTCACCCTCTATGGGATCGTCGATGCCGGCGTCGAATACGCAAATCACACCAGCGCAAACGGTGGTTCTGCACGGCTCGTTTCGGGCGGCAAAAATACGTCGCGCTGGGGTCTGCGCGGCGTCGAGGACCTGGGTGGCGGGCTGAAGGCGGTATTCCAGCTCGAAAGCGGCATCAACATCGCGAACGGCACCTTCGACGACGGCCCCGGCGCAATCTTCGACCGGCGCGCGACGGTCGGGCTGAAGAATCGTTTCGGGCAGTTGACGCTCGGGCGCACCTTCACGGTGACGTACGACTACATGCTGCCGTTCGATCCGATGGGCTACGCGCCGAACTATTCATGGGCGACATCATCGAGCGCGACGGGCGGCCGCAAGGACGGTCTGTTCACCCGCTCGGCCAACGCCGTGCGCTACGACGGCGAATTCTCCGGCATCAAGCTGGGCGCGCTGTATGGGTTCGGCAATGTGCCGGGGAGCATGAAGACGAGTTCGAAATACGACTTCGCGCTCGGCTACGCCGGCGGTCCGTTCGCTGCCGTGGTCACCTACGATCGACAAAACGGCGCGGCGGACAGCGTCACGCCCGTCGTTCAGACCCGCTACATTCAGGGCATCCACGCGGGTCTTTCCTACGACTTCGGCGCGGCGAAGGCGATGGCCGGTTACCGGAACTATCGCAAGACATTCAGGACTGCGGCGGCAACGCTGCAAAGCGATATGTACTGGATCGGCGGCTCGTACGATTTCAACCCGTACTTCACGCTGCTCGGCGCGATCTATCATCAGAACATCAAAGGAGCGAGCGACGCCGATCCGACGCTGTTCTCGCTGCGCGGGCAATACTCGCTCTCCAAACGGACGCTGCTCTATGTCTCCGGCGGATATGCGATGGCTCAGCACGGTCAGAAGGTGGGCTTGTCGCGCGACCTCATCGGTGCGGCCGACACGCAAACAGGCATGACGGCTGGCGTTCAGCATCGGTTCTGAGTGCTACCTGGGTGTCTGTCTCACGTGCGCGCGGGGGGCTGCGGATTGTTGGCCGGGTTCGTGTCGAACCGGTTCACGCTTTCGATGCCCACCTGGCCAGCGAGGGCCGAGAGCCGCGCATACAGCCCGTCGGCGCTTGCCCGGTCGTAGACTTCTGCGCCGCGAACATACACCGCAAACGACTTCAGGTACTTCGCCTTTTTCCCTGGATTGGCGATCGTCTCTTTCGTCCATTGATACAGCGGATAGCGGTCCGGCCCGGCGCGTTCCGCCTCTTCGACATAATCGGCGAACGCGTCGAACTGGCACGTCAGGGAGGCGTCGTAATCGCGCAAGACGGCTTCGAGTAAATCGCGCCGCTCGTAGGGGCTGCTCGCCCGCAGCGCATCGGCCAACTCGGGCACGACGGTGATGCGGACCTGGAATTGCCACGTTTCTGCCATGCATGCCTCCTGCGTTGACGAACAGCATAGCCGCTCAGGCGCGGCCGAGACTCGCCGTTCACGATTATTCCCGTCGGGAATCGGCCTTATGAACAATCTGCGAATTATCGCTCCGCCATGTGACCACTACGATCTACCTGTCACTCATCACCCGACAGAAGATTTTCATGCCCACACTCGCAGGCAAAGTCGCCGCCAATAGCGGCGCAACAACCGGCACCGGCTCGAGCCATCCCATGCTGTTCACGCCGATACAAGTCGGCAACCTGAACCTGGCCAACCGTATCGTGATCGCCCCGATGGCCCAGTACTCGGCCGAAGACGGGCAGATGAACGATTGGCACCTGATTCATCTCGGCCAGCTGGCGCTATCAGGTGCGGCGGCGCTCACCATCGAGGGGACGGCGGTCACCCCCGAAGGCCGCACGAGTTATGGCGACGTGGGGCTCTATTCCGACGAGAGCGAAGTCGCCATGGCGCGCGTGCTGCAGAGCGTGCGGCGCTGGTCCGACACGCCGGTTGGCATCCAGCTCAACCATGCTGGCCGCAAAGGGTCGCGGCAGAAGTTATGGGACGGCGGCGCACAGATTCCCCATGGTCGCGAGAATGGCTGGAACACCTACGGCCCATCGCCGCTCGCTTTCGCGTCCGGAGAGACACCACCCACCGCCCTGGACCGCAGCGGACTGGCCGCCATTCGCGATGCCTTCGCGGCCGCCGCACAACGCGCCTCCCGGCTCGGCTTGAACTTCGTTCAAATCCTCGGTGGGCACGGCTATCTGCTTCATCAATTTCTCTCGCCGCTCTCGAACCATAGGGACGACGAGTACGGCGGCTCGCTGGAAAACCGCATGCGTTTTCCGCTCGAGGTTTTCGAAGCTGTGCGAGACGCGTTTTCGCACGAGCGCCCCGTGACGATGCGGATCTCCGCGACGGACTGGGTGGACGGCGGGTGGTCCGTGCACGACGCGATCGCCTTTGTCCACGCACTGGAGGCCAGGGGATGTGCGGCGGTCAATGTCTCGAGCGGCGGCTCGAACCCGGCTGCGCAAATTCCGGTCGGGCCCGGCTATCAGGTTCCCTTCGCGCGGGCCGTGAAGCAGGCGACGACGCTGCCTGTCATCGCCGTCGGCATGATCACCGAATTCGAACAAGCCGAATCCATCCTCCGCACGGGAGACGCCGACCTGATCGCGCTGGCCCGGGCCGTGCTCTTCGACCCGCGCTGGCCCTGGCACGCTGCCGCCCACTTCGGAGCCCAGGTCAGGGCGCCGAAGCAGTATCTTCGCGCTCAACCCAGCCGGCTGCGAAAGGTGTTCGTTTGAAGCCGTCTTGTCGATGTCCGCGCGCTGGGCCGTTTTAGCGCGCTTTGCCTAGCTGCTCTTCGATCGTCCTCGTCAACGGCGATTCCACGCGCCCCGTATGCAATGTCTGCACGGGCTCGATCAGCACGACCCAGCATTCGTTCCCTGCGACGGGATTGTGCAGCGTGCCGCGCGGCACGACGTGCATCGAGCCCGCGGGCAGATCGACGACACGCCCGCCTTCATACTCGATCTTCAGATGGCCGCGCACGACGAAGAACAGTTCGTCCTCGTGCTCGTGGTCGTGCCACACGAGCTGTCCGCGCACTTTGGCGACCTTGACGTACTGATCGTTGACCTGGGCGACGACTTTCGGCGACCAGTAATCGGACACATCGGCGAACGCGGCTTCAAGATCGAACGATTCGGCAAACGGATGACCAGGCATCGTTATCTCCATGCTGGAATGACGGATGCGGCGAGCAGGACGCCCATCGCAAGATTAAGGATGCGCCAGTGGCGCGGCGTGCGAAAGAGGCGCGCGAGCAGCACGCCGAGCGCGCACCACAATGCGAGCGAGACGCACGCGGCCACGCCGAACGAGGCACCGAGCAGCAGCGCGAGTCGGTTCGGACTGCTTGCAAGCAGCGCGAACGACGCCGCCGCGCCGACCGTCATCGCCCAGCTTTTCGGGTTGAGCCAGAGCAGCAGGAAACCGTTGACGAGCGTGATGGGGTGCGCGGGGCCGTTACCTGCGTTCGGCGGCCCGCTGCGCGCGATGCGCCACGCGAGCCACAGCAAATATACGGAGCCGACTGCCTTGACGGCCGTTTGCAGCGACGGCAACGCGAGCAGCAGACCGCCCAGCCCGAATCCGGCAACGGCGGCGAGCACAGCCAGGCCGATCGCGATGCCGAGCATCAGCGGAATCGAACGCGCGAAGCCGAAGCGCGCGCCCGAAGCGGTGGCGAGCGTGGTGGCGCCGCCGGGCGTCACGGTCGCAATGACGACAAACAGGAGAAGCGGCAGGATCGAGGTCATCGGTGTAAATCCGGGCGAAGAAAACTTGCACTGTACGGATCGCCGACGCATCATCAAAGGCAATAATTCTGATGCGATCCATTACGCGGCATAATGCGTCAATGAGCCGAAACCTCGACCTCGACCTGATCCGCACCTTTGTTGCCGTCGCCGATAGCGGCAGCATGACGGTCGCCGCGAATCTGCTGCACATGACGCAAGGCGCCGTGAGCCAGCAGGTGAAGCGTCTCGAAGACGTGCTGGATTGCCTGCTGTTCGTGCGCAAGACGCGCAGGCTGGAGCTGTCGCGCCATGGCGAGCAATTTCTCGTGAAGGCACGCCAGCTGCTGCAGCTCAACGACGAAATCTGGGCCGACATGACCGGTCGATCCCTGCGCGGCAGCCTGCGTGTGGGCGTGCCATACGATCTCGTGACACCGCTCGCGCCCGCGATGAAGGCGTTCGCCGATGCGCATCAGCAAGTGGAGATTTCGCTCGTGTGTGCGGCGTCGCCGGAGTTGAGCGAAGCGGTGCATAGCGGCCGCGTGGATCTATCGCTGGTCGAATATGTCGCGAGCGAAGCCGAAGGCGAAGTGGTCCGCATCGAGCCGCTGGTGTGGGTCAAGGGGCGCGGCAGCGATGCCTGGCAGAAGCGGCCGCTGCCGCTGTCGATGGTGGACGAGCGATGTGCCTTCCGGCCGGTCGTGCTCGGTGCGCTCGCGGACGCGGGCATTGCGTGGCGCACGGTGTTCGAGAGCGGCAACATCGAGGCGACCGCCGCAACGGTGCGTGCGGGCCTCGCGATCACGACCTGGCTCGCCTCCACGGTGCCGGTCGACCTCGAGACGCTCGCGCCTCAAGCAACCGGCTTGCCCGCGCTGCCGCCGTTTGCGATCTGCCTGCGACTGCCCGCGACGGTTCAGCCCGCGGCGCAGGAATTCGCGCGCCACGTGCGCGAATCGATGTCGAACGACGCAGGCGCTCGACGCGCGCAGCTTGCGAGCGTTGCGTGACGTCTTGCGTGTGAGGCCGTCGCGCTTCTACAGGCGCTGCGGCAGCGCAGCCGCAAAAAAGTCGGTGATCCGGCGCACGCGCGCAGGCACGAAACGGCGCCTCGGCCACACGATACTGACATCACGGGCGTCCCCAATGAAGTCGTCCAGCACGGTGACGATGTCGGGATGCTCGAGTTCGTCGGTGAGCGAGAGCTTCGCGAAGAGGCCGATTCCCACGCCCGCGAGCACGGCCGACCGTATCGTCTCGACGCTGTTCGACGACAGGTTGCCTCGCACCGGCACGCTGAACCGGCCTTGCGGCCCATGAAACGGCCAGTTCGCCGATTCCATCAGACCGCCGTAGACGAGGCAATTGTGCCTCGCGAGATCCGCAGGATCCTTTGGCATGCCGTGCTGCTCGAAATAGCGGCGCGATCCCACGCAGACCAGCGGGGTGCTGGCGATTTTCCGCACGACCGAATCGGGATCGTTGACGGTGCCCACGCGAATCGCGAGGTCGATTCGATCCTCCACCATATCGCGGACGAAATCCGACAACACGAGATCGACCCGAAGCCCAGGATGGCGCGACAGCAGGTCGGGAATGAGCGGGAGGACGTGCAGGCGGCCGAACGTCGAGGCGGCGGCGATGCGGACAAGGCCCGAGACATCGAGCGTGCTGCTGCTCAGTTCGTTGTCGGCTATTTCGAACTCGTCGAGCAGCGGCTTGGTGCGCTCGTAGTATTTCTGCCCCTGATCCGTGAGGGTCACGCTGCGTGTGCTGCGGTTCAATAGCTGCACGCCGAGGCGCTTTTCCAGCGCACCGATCGCCTTGCTGATGGCGGACTGTGAGTCGCCGGTTCTACGCGCGGCGGCGGAAAAGCCGCCCGCTTCGACAACGGCGATGAAGGCGTTCAATTCGTGAAACCGGTCCATTGCATGTCTCTCGTGAGACCCATTCCCTCGAAGAATAGATCTCATGATAACTCCGCTGATTATCATTCGTCGGGGCGGCAATTACGATGTCTCTACCATTCACCACGAGGCAGAAATTTCCCATGTCCACTCTCACAGGCAAGGTTGCCGTCATCAGCGGCGCGACGACGGGTATCGGCTTGGCGATCGCCCAGCGGTTCGTCGCCGAAGGCGCGCACGTCTTTATCTTCGGCCGTCGGCAAGGCCAGCTCGACGAGGCCGCCAAACTGATCGGACGCAACGTGACTGCGATCCAGGCCGACGCCGCGAATCTCGATGACCTCGACCGCGTCGCCGCGGCAGTCAGGGAAGAAAAGGGTGTCGTCGACATCATCGTGTCGAACGCGGGCTTTACCGAGCAGGCTTCCATCGACACCATCACGCCAGCGCATTTCGACAAGGCATTCAACCTGATGGCGCGCGGCCCCGTCTTTCTGGTGCAGAAGCTGCTGCCGATGATGACGGGCGGTGGATCGATCATCCTGGTTTCTTCGGCCATGCACGTCATGGGCATTCCCGGGCACACCGCCTACGCCGCGACCAAGGCCGCGTTGCGTTCCTATGCGCGCACCTGGGCCGCCGAATTCAAGGATCGCGGTATTCGCGTCAACATGCTCAGCCCTGGCGTCACCGACACGCCGATCCTCGACGCCCAGTCGGCGACGCGCGAGGATCTGGTGAGCATGTACCGGAGCATGGTCCCGCTCGGTCGACTCGCCCGGGCCGAGGAGATGGCCAGCGCGGCGCTCTTTCTCGCCTCCGAACAGAGTTCCTATATGACGGGCGCGGATTTGATGAATGACGGCGGCATCGGCCAGGTCTGAGACCTGAGGTGTACCGTCCGCCAGAGTGATTTTTTGGTTACTTAGGAAAACGAATGGAGAGTTCAGTGAGCTACGCAATCATCGGGCTTGGCAAGATCGGCACGGCCATCGCGCAGGCATTCGCCGATCAGGGTATCGAGGTCGCCGTGGCAGGCCGGCGGCCGGTCGACGCGCTCGCCGCGCAGATCGGGCCGTCGCTGGTTGCGCAGCGGATCGAGGACGCGGTCGAGGCTGACGTTGTCATCCTGGCTGTGCCGTTCGGCGCTCACGAGGACGTCGCGCGGGCCGCTGAAAGCTGGCAGGGGAAGATCGTGATCGACGCCATGAACGCGTACGGCGTGCCTGTGAGGGAGCTGGACGGTCTGCCTTCTAGCGCGGCCGTTGCAAAGGCGTTTCCAGGCGCGAAGCTGGTGAAGGCCTTCAACCACCTGCCCGCAGGCACACTGGCACAGGGGCCAACGACACCGCATGGCGGCCGGCGCGTCGTGTTCGTCGCTAGCGACGACGATGCGGCTAGCGCTTCGGTGTCGGGTCTCGTCGAGCGGCTCGGGTTCGCGCCGGTCGAACTCGGGAAGATCGGCGAGGGCGGTCTCCTCGTCCAGGCACGCGGCAACAGGTGGGCCCAGCTGGTTTTCCAGGATCTGGTCAAGTTCGATTGACCGGCCGCGCGCTATCGCGCTTCCGGCGAGAGCGCTTTCATGACGGGCACAGCGTTGCTGGTGGGCGGACGCTACCCGTTCGTCACGCGGGACCCTTGACTCACTATAGCGGTTCCGGCTGGGCCCGAAGCTTGTCCTTGATTGCCGTCAGGCAGTTCGTGAACTGGGTGCGAAGCCCCACGGAGTTGCCGCTCGGTGCGGAAAGACTGTCGGTTGTCACAGTCCATCCGTCAGGCGTACGCGAAACATCGAGTTCGAAGTACTCGGCCGATTCGCTATCGAGGACCACCGACTCGCGAAAACTGCCCTTCGCCGCACGTACGACCGCCTCGCAGCCCTGCTGGAGCCGGGCTGGCGCATGAGCGGACAAACCGGGTGAGCCGTCGCGAAAGGGGACCGCGCCGTACATGCGGAACGCCTCGAACTGCGCCGGCATGGCGGCCGTGACGAACTGGATGTCCGAATCCGAAACGGCATTTCCGCATCCCGCGAGGATGGCGACATAAGCTGCGAGCGTGATGCGGGCGCAATGACTCCGGAAAGTGAGTTCGTGGTTCCTGCCTGGTCGTAGTCTCTGCGCAAACGTTAGCGTTCTCATCTCCAACGGGCCAGCCTCGATGTAAGAATTAGTATTACGGCGTGCGTTATGCATATATTTATCGAGGTTAACCCTGGGATGGCACGGGTCGAGTCGGCGAGTGGGCGTCAACGGATCACTTTTTCCAGTCGACGCCGGTGCCGGCTGCGGCGCGATCTCTTACAGTCGGTCCCGCAGTAGACCTTCCGCCAACAACGCTCCCCGTACATGCGGACGCTCACCCACGCGTTGCTGAAACGCCGATATGGCGGGCAACCGTGATATATCCAGGCCAACATGCGGAGCCCAGTTTGTCACTGTGAAAAGGTAGGCGTCCGCTGCCGAGAAGCGCTCCCCCAGCAACCATGGCTGAGTCGTCAGCAACTTCTCCAGCAATCCATAATATTTAGAAAGCGCCTCTTGTCTTTCTCGGCGGACCAACTCGGGCGTCGTGGAATTGAAAAGCGGGGAGTAGCCTTTGTGCAAATCTGAATTAACGAAACCGAGCCACTCCTGCAGGCGATAGCGCGCTTTCGTGCGGCACGATGAGCGATGTGCGCCGATATAATCCGGTAACTTCCAGGTTACTCAACACAACGAGACAAGACGATGGGATTGCCTGTCCGGAAAAGCAAGGCGCCCGCGCCGCCTGCATGTCAGGTGACTGACGCCCTCGGATTTTTACGGGGCGCGTGGGCCTTGAATGTCATTTGGCAATTGCGTCATCAGGCGCGGCGCTTTCGCCGGCAAAGCACATCCGCAGACCCAATCCCGGCTTCACTTCGCGCGGGCTGCGTTGCCCGATGAATTTGAGCGCAATATCTGGAGTGCTGAGCGCGGGCCACATCCGTCATAGTTGGGCTTCCTCACTCAGGAGTCGACATGCTGCGCTTATACGATTATCTGCCCTCCCAGAACGCCTGGAAGATCCGGGTTCTGCTTGGCCTTCTCGGCATTCCCTATGAGACCCAGGAGGTCTCCATTTTCGAGGGAGCGGGACAGACCGACGCCTTCCTCAAGCTCAACCCCACAGGCGCCGTGCCAGCGCTCGAACTGGAAGACGGCCGCGCTTTGTCCGAGTCGAATGCGATCCTTCAGTTTCTGGCTGATGGAACCGACTTCCTGCCTGCTGACCGCTTCGGGCGCGCCAAGGTTGCTCAATGGCTCAGCTTCGAGCAGTACTACATCGAACCGGTCATCGGCTCCTTGCGTTTCTGGACATTGACGGGGCGCTTAAAGCGCAATGCTGCGATGGTCCCAGACAAACAGGAGACCGCCGCGAAGGCGCTGCGAGCCCTCGATCGGTCCCTGACGGATGCGACCTTCCTGGTCGGTGATGGCCTGTCCATTGCCGACATATCGATCTACGCATACACCCACCGCGCAGGCGACGTCGGTATCGACCTGGCAGCCTACCCTGCACTCGCTGCCTGGCTGTCGCGCGTCGCTGCCGGGATTGGTCCCAACCATCCCGTGCATCCTTACACCATCGATCCGCACGCCATCGTGCGTGACTAGCGGGCGCTCGAGGTGACACCCGCGGCTGTGTCTGCCTTGAAATGTCGGATCCGAGCGGAGCCTGGGGTTGGGAGCGAACAAGGTAGGCGTTCAATGGCGCCATGCTTGCGAGCTGACGAATCGCCCGTCGAGCGATTGAGCGTCTGGTCTGCCTCCAGAGTCGGCCAGCAGCGGTCAGTCGTGAATTGCTTCAGAATACCGGTGGATGAAGCGGCTCCACGTTTTGTACAACCACAATTCACTGAGGCTACAAATGGTTAATGCGTCTGCGATTGCGACAGTCTTTTCTGTCTATGCGGCGGCTGTCGTCATACCCGGGCCGAACTTTGTCGCAATCACCCAGAAGGCGGTAGCCGGCAGACGCTCCGATGCGCTCGCGCTTGTCGCTGGGATCGTGACGGTGAATCTGTTCTGGGCGACTTGCGCCATCCTTGGTATCGGCATGGTGTTCGCTATTTTCCCGTGGCTCGCTGTCGGTATCAGGCTTGCTGGCGCGGCCTATCTGATCTGGTTCGGGCTGCGGCTCATTGTGTCGGCACGGGCAACCCCCTCAGAAGCACGTCACCCAACGAAGGCGCCTCTGTTTCGTGCCGCGTTCCTGCAAGGTATCGCGACAAATATCGCGAATCCGAAGTCCATCGCCTTTTATGCGGCGGTGTTTTCCTCAGCGGTGCCCAGCCACGTTTCCACGCCGACGTTCTTCGCGATGCTTGCTACTGTCGGTGTATCAGCGACGTGCTGGTACGGAGCAGTCGCGCTCGTTCTATCGCACGCGGCGATTGCGACGGCGTATCGTCGCGCGAAGGCATGGATCGACCTCACATGTGGAGGGCTCATGATTGCGCTGGGAATCCGGCAGGCATTGCGATAACGAAGCGCCGGGCGGCGCCTGGCTGAGCGGCACACGGCTTGCGCGCTTTGAACATTACAGGTCTTGCAGAGGATTTTCTGAAACCGCCTTGTCGAAACAAGGCGCCTCAAGTGCAGTCCGACAGGGACCCTCTCAAGTAAAGAATTGTCCCTTGTGGTCTCTACGCCATGGACACTCCCAATGCGGTGTCGGAAGAGGACTTCCAGCTCCTCTTCGAATCCACGCCCACGCCCTTGCTGGTTCTGCGGCCCGGCAACGCTTTCACGCCCGCTTCGGCTCGAGGTTGACGGATTCGATATCTCTGACTAAAGTCAGAGATATGAGTGCGTCCTCCATTCCCCAGATTCGTCGCTTTAACCGCATAGTCGCCGAAAGCATCGGCGCTATCGACGATCATTTCCTCGGACGAGGCCGCCCGATGGGCGAATCGCGCCTGCTCTGGGAGATCGGTGTCGAAGGCGCGGATATTCGTACGCTTCGCGCGCGGCTAAGTCTTGATTCGGGTTATGTCAGCCGTACCCTGGCGTCGCTTGAGCGGCAAAAACTTGTCGCTGTCCTCACTGATCCGAACGACCGCCGGGTTCGCCGGGCTTGCCTGACTGAGGCAGGTCTCATCGAAAGGGCCGAACTCGAACGGCTCTCCGACGCGGTCGCGTTACGCGTGCTCGAACCTCTCGGCGACAAGCAGCGACGGCGACTGATCGAAGCCATGTCCGAGGTCGAACATCTGCTGCAGGCATCGCTTGTGCATTTTTCGATTGAGGACCCGGATAGCGATGACGCGCGGTGGTGCTTTGAACAGTATTTCAGCGAACTCGACCAACGCTTTGAAGCCGGGTTCGACCCATCCATGAGCCTGTCGGCGGACGCTGTCGAACTGACGGCGCCGGCTGGCGCGCTAATCATCGCGAGACTCCATGGACACCCGATCGGCTGCGTCGCGCTGAAGTTCCACAAGAAGTCCCCGGCCGAACTCAAGAGAATGTGGGTGAGTCCTTCCGCGCGAGGCACGGGCGTTGGGCGCCGGTTGATCGTCGAGGCGGAGAAACATGCCCGGCAGGCCAAAGCGCGCGTGATTCGCCTGGAGACTAATCAGACTCTGCATGAAGCGATATCGCTATACAGGCAATCCGGATTCGTTGAAGTCGATGCCTTCAATGCCGAACCGTATGCCCATCACTGGTTTGAAAAGCGCCTGGACTGAACAATCGCAACGCTTTGCACTACGGACTTTCGATTCTCGCTGACGATCGTCTCATGCGGGTTGCGGATTCAACCCGCGCGCCGCCCCTCCACCACACGCGTTGCGGGCGCAACATCCATCACCGCGAGCCGGATCGCGTCGATCAGCGCGCGTGCCGCAGGCGAGGGCGAACCCTGTGCGCGCAGCGTGAGTCCGATATCGCGGCGCGTGTGCTGCAGCGGCACGTCGAGAATCACCAGCTGCCCCGACTCGATTTCGTAGTGCAACTGCTGCGCCGAGAGCGCCGTGATCATGTCCGTGCCGAGCAGCAACCCGCGAATCACGGCGAGATCGGCGGTTTCGACGGTGGGCAGGGGCGGCTTGAGTTTCACGCGGCGGAACTGCGCTTCGAGCAGACCGCGCGAGGGCGAATGCGTGCGCGAAAGTATCCATTGGGCATCACGCAGATCGTTCAGCGTGAGGCCGTGCTTTTTCGCGAGCGGATGGTCGCGCCGCGCGAGCACGACCATGTCTTCCGACATCAATCGTTCGTTGCCGAGGCCGCTCGCCGCATCGTTTTCGCGCAGCGCGCCGAGCACGAAGTCCACGTCGCCGGCGCGCAGGCCTGCCACGAGCAGTTCATAGGCGCTTTCGTCGGTCACCACGCGCACGCCCGGATGCTGCGCGGAAAGGCGCGCGATGGCGGCCGGCAGGATCAGCGTGCGGCCCAAAGGCAGCGCGCCTACCGTCACCGCGCCCTGGATATTGCCGTGCAGCGCCGCGATATCGTCGGGCACGTGACGCAGTTCGTTGAGCGCGCGGCGCACGTGCAGCAGGAAGGTCTCGCCCTCGGCCGTGAGCAGCACGCCGCGCGGCCCGCGATGGAAGAGCGTGACACCCGAGCCGCTTTCGAGCACGCGCATGGCGCTGCTCACGGCGGGCTGGCTGATGCCGAATGCATTGGCCGTGCTCGGCATATGGCGGTGCCGCGCGAGGGCGACGAATAGCTGCAGCCGCCGCGTGTTGAGCAGATACGCGGGCAGCGTGCCTTCGCTCAACGCGCGCCGGCGCGCCTGGCGCGCGGCGCACCACTGCGCGAGTTCTTCCAGTTCGCCGAAAATGCGCGCGCAGCGCTCGAGCACCACGCGGCCCACGGCCGTGGGCAGCATGCCCGAAGGCTTGCGCTCGAAGAGCGGCGCGCCCAGCGCAGTCTCCAGTTCCTGCACCGAGCGTGTGACGGCCGACTGGGCGCGATACAGGGCCGAAGCGGCGCGCGTGGCGCTGCCGGTGTCGGCAACGAGGCGAAAAGCGCGCAGGTGCGCGAGGTTCAGGAGTTCGGGCTGGCTCACGGCTCGATCATGTCGTTTTGGGTGGGATACGCGCCGTGTCTCATGCGGCGACCGTGGCAACCGTGCCAACTGCGGCGGCGTCGCCGACCGCGCTCAGATGCAGCCGGTCGACCGAGAGATTGAGGCTCTCCTTCGAAATATGCGTGTGCTCTTTCATCAGCGCCTCGACGCGCGCGCCTTCGCCGTTCACGAGCGCGCCGACAATGGCGTGATGCTGGCGGTGCGCATACGAGAGCATCATGAACTGACGCTGCTGCGCGGCCTTGTCGAACACCACCGTGCCCGGCGAGACGAATGGAATCTTGTCGTTGAGCCCGAGCGCGGCGCTCACCGCAAGATTGTGCGCCGCTTCCACAATCAGTGCGTGGAAGCGGCCGTTCATCGCGGCGTAGCGCGTTTCCGCTTCGCTGTCGAGCACGCCGGCCGCGAAAATCGCGTCGCCTTCGCGCAGGCAGTCTTCGAGCGCGTGCGCGAGCGCCGCGTCCACGCCGCGCTCGGCGACCGTGCGTGCGGCGAGCCCTTCGAGCACGCCGCGCACGTCGATGGCGTTGAGCACGTCGGTCACCGAAAAGCGCCGCACGGTGTAGCCGCGCGCGCCCGAACGCTCGACGAGGCCTTCGGTGGCGAGCACACTCAGCGCATAGCGCAGCGGCGTGCGCGAAATGCCGAGGCGCTCGGCGAGCTGCGCCTCGACGAGCCGCTCGCCGGGCTCGAGTTCGCCGGAGAGGATGCGCGTGCGCAGCGCCTGCACGATGGTTTGCTGGGTCGTCCCGTTCATGTCATGTGTGAATCGCAGCGGGCGCGGCGCGCGGCGCATGGCGCGCGCGGCCCTTGCGAGTTCGTTCTTTTGATATCTGTTTCGCTTATGAGGGGGTTGCCGGGGCGGATCGGCCGCAGTTCCCGCAACCGGGTTTCAGGATACCAAAATCCTTTGCGGCGCGCGGGTTTGCGCGATCGGCCGAGTGTGCGCAAGCGCGCACAAGCCTTGAATTCATGAGGGAAAGGGAAAAATTCGTGGTTAACCCTTGCTTACGGTTTGGGCGGCGTTTTTGTAATTTCGTATCCCAAGTGATGAACGAAGGCGTCGGCCGACGCATCCGGTCCAGCGCGGCGCGAGTGCGCCGCATGAACAGCAGCAGAGGGCAAGATCATGGCAAGAATAGTGGGCGGCATCGGCACATCGCACGTGCCGACAATCGGCATGGCATACGACAAGGGCAAGCAGAACGAACCCGCGTGGGCGCCGCTCTTCCAGGGGTATGAACCGGTGGCGCAGTGGCTCGCCGAACGCAAGCCGGACGCGCTCGTGATGTTCTACAACGACCACGCCAACAGCTTCTTCTTCGACTGCTACCCGACGTTCGCGCTGGGCGTTTCCGCCACGCACGAGTTCGCCGACGAAGGCGCGGGCAAGCGCGCGCTGCCGGACATCGCGGGCCACCCCGATCTCGCGATCCATATCGCCGAGCAGCTCGTGAACGACGAGTTCGATCTCACGATCTTCCAGGACAAGCCGCTCGACCACGGCTGCAACTCGCCGCTTTCGCTCATGCTGCCGCACGAAGGCGGCTGGCCCGCGGCGCTGGTGCCGATCCAGGTGAACGTGCTCCAGTATCCGCTGCCCACGGCCAACCGCTGCTACCGGATCGGCCAGGCGCTGCGCCGCGCGATCGAATCGTTCGAGCAGGATCTCGACGTGGTGGTGGTCGGCACGGGCGGGCTTTCGCACCAGGTGCACGGCGAGCGCAGCGGCTACAACAACACCGAATGGGACATGGAGTTCCTCGACCTGATCGTGAACGATCCGGAGCGCCTCGCACGCATGAAGCACGTGGACTACGTGCGCCTTGGCGGCGCGGAGAGCGTGGAGACGATCATGTGGCTCGCCATGCGCGGAGCGCTGGGCGGCAAGATCCGCGAAGTCCATCGCAACTACTATCTCGCGACCAGCACGGCGATGGCGGTCACGGTGTACGAAGAAGAGGGCCGGCAATGAATCCACAACTGGTTGGCATCGAGGAACTGACGGGCACCTACCCCTTCGACATTCGCCAGAGCATGAAGGCCATGCGCCTGAATCGCTTCTTCTGGGAAATGCGCCTGCCGCAGGCGCGCGACCTGTGGCTGCGCGACCGCACGGCCGCCTACGACGCCGCCGCGCTCACCAGCGAGGAGCGCGCGCTCGTCGACGCGACGGACTGGCTCGGCCTCATTCAATACGGCGTGTGCTTCTTCGTGCTCGAAAAGTTCGCGCGCGTGGTGAAGATCACGAATCTCGGCATGTACGCGAGCATGCGCGGCGAAACCCTCGAGGCGTTCCTGAAGACGCGCAAGGTGCCCGACGCGGTCTGAGCGTTTGCCTGGCCGCCTGATTTCCTGAATCGCTTTTGCGTTCGGGCGGGCGCTTCGCCCACCCGGACGCGTTTGACCCGCGCGGCCCCACATGCCGCGCGCTTCTCTTGCGTCTCGCCGGATCTCGGGGCGGCGAGAGCGCTTCCCTTCGATGCTCGAATAAACAGGTTTGTTCAAAACAGGAGACTTGGAGAATGCAGGATCATAAGCAGTACAAAAAAATGGCATTGGCGATTACGGGAGCCATCGGTGCGATGGTGTGTGCCGCTCCGGCGTTCGCACAAAGCAGTGTGACGCTCTACGGCATGATGGACACGGGCATTACCTACGTGAGCAACCAGGGCGGCAAGCACAACGTCAAGATGGACGACGGCGTGAATGGCCCGAACCTCTGGGGCATGACCGGCACGGAAGACCTGGGTGGCGGCACGAAGGCCTTCTTCCAGCTCGTCAACCAGTTCCAGGTGGACAACGGCGCCTTCATGCCGAACAAGAGTCTCTTCAGCCGTACGTCGATTCTGGGTCTGAGCAACGACAAGCTGGGCAAGCTCACGCTCGGTAACCAGTACGACTTCATGACGGACTCGCTGTATTTCGCCGGCAACGATCCGGCGGAACTCTCGGGCCACTTCTACGATTTCCGCGCGGGTCCGTTCCAGAAGCTCGCGCTGCCGAACAACCCGACCGGTTCGTTCGACTGGGACCGCATGGCCGGCGAGACCGTCAACAACTCGGTGAAGTATCTGTCGCCGACGTTCGGCGGCTTCAGCGCGGGCGCGATGTACAGCTTCGGCGGCGTGGCGGGTTCGATCGGCACGGCCAACGGCACGAGCTTCGCGCTGAACTACTCGGCGCATGAGTTCGGCGTGAACGCGGCCTATACGAACCTCAAGACGGTCGTGACGGGCGAAGGCGACGTGAGCGTGCGCAACTGGGGTATCGGCGCGCACTACCGTTTCGGCGGCTGGATCACGAACGCGCTCTTCACCACCGTGCACAACTCGGCCAACGGCGGCTCGGTGTATCAGGGCTCGGTGGGCGCGCACTACAACTTCACGCCGGCACTCAGCGCCGGCGCGTCGTACATGTACATGAAGGGCAACGAGGTGGTCGACAACAATCACGCGCACGAGGTCGCGGCGATCGTCGATTATGCGCTCTCCAAGCGCACCAGCGTGTACGTGCTGGGCGTGTACCAGCGCGCCAGCTCGGGCGGCCTTGCGCAGATCAACGGCATGAACTCCTCGGATGGCGCGTCGAGCGGTCAGACCCAGGCGGTTGCGCGCGTGGGCCTGCATACGCACTTCTGATGCACCGCTAGCTTCATCATCTCCGGCAGTTGTTTGACGCCGCCCGATCGACCTATCGGGCGGCGTTTTTTTTTTCATGGTGCGCATCCTTTCACGAAAGGCCCGCGAATTGGGCAAAATAGCGCCAGTCGCAACAGCACTCGCGTGACGAGGAAGGAAGTCTCATGACGGATACCGTGGATTGCGTCGTAATCGGCGCGGGTGTGGTCGGGCTCGCGGTTGCGCGCGCGTGCGCCCAGCAGGGCTGGGAAACCGTCCTCGTCGAGGCGGAAAACGCCATCGGCACGGGCACCAGCTCGCGCAACAGCGAAGTGATACACGCGGGCATTTACTACCCGCAAGGCTCGCTCAAGGCGCGGCTGTGCGTGCAAGGCAAGCACCAGCTCTATGCGTATTGCGAAGAGAAGGGCGTGGAGTTCAGCCGTTGCGGCAAGTTCATCGTCGCGACGCACGAAGGGCAGCTCGACGCGCTGCGCGCGATTCGCGCGGCGGCCGCCGCCAACGGCGTGGACGACCTGCGCTGGCTCGATCGCGGCGAGGCGCGTGAACGGGAACCCGCGCTCGCGTGCGTGGCGGCGCTCGAATCGCCCTCCACGGGCATCGTCGACAGCCACGGCTTGATGCTCGCGCTGCAGGGCGACTTCGAAGCGGCGGGCGGCATGCTCGCGTTTTGCTCGCCGGTCACGGGGGGCCTCGCGCGGCCGGGCCAGCCGACGCTCCTGAAGGTAAGCGGCGACGAGCCGATGGAACTGCTCGCCACGCGCGTCGTGAACAGCGCGGGCCTTTACGCGCAGCAGGTCGCGGCGTGCATCGAAGGCGTGCCGCCGCAATCGATCCCGCCGGGGCGCTACGCGAAGGGCAATTACTACGCGCTGGCGGGCGCGGCGCCGTTTTCGCGGCTCATCTATCCGGTGCCGGAGGAAGGGGGCCTGGGCGTGCACCTGACGATCGACCTTGGCGGCCAGGCGCGCTTCGGTCCCGACGTGGAGTGGATCGACACGATCGACTACACCGTGGACCCGGGCCGCGCGGCGAAATTCTACGAGGCGATTCGCACCTACTGGCCCGCGCTGCCTGACGACGCGCTGCAACCGGGTTATGCTGGCATTCGCCCGAAGCTGGCCGAGGGCAAGCATGGCGGCGACTTCGTGATCCAGGACGCGCGCGAGCACGGCGTGAGCGGGCTCGTGAACCTCTACGGCATCGAGTCGCCGGGGCTGACGGCTTCGCTCGCGATTGCGGACGAAGTGATCGAACGGCTGAACATGAACACACACTGACTGCAGTGGCGGATCAAACGCGAATCAACGCGAATCACAAGGAGAACAGGATGGTCTACGAGATGGCGCACATCACGGTGAGCGCAGGCAAGAACGCCGAATTCGAGGCAGCCGTGGCGCAGGCGCTGCCGCTCTTTCACCGCGCACGCGGCTGCCGCAGCGTGGAACTGCAACGCGGCGTGGAAGAGCCGAACCAGTATGTGCTCGTCGTGCAGTGGGACACCGTCGAGGATCACATGGTGCACTTTCGCGAGTCGGAGGACTTTCAGGAATGGCGCCGCCTCGTCGGCCCGTACTTCGAGAAGCCGCCTGTCGTGGGGCATACGCAGGTCGTCGTGAAGTAAGCGGCTGGGCGCGGCCCGCCGCGCTTACGCCTTGATGCCGAACCCCTCCACATACCCCACCGCATCGTCTCCGTCCCAGACGCGTCCATCGACGAACGGCGCGGTGGCCGTCCCGGCCGGCAGCGCGATGCCCATCGCCGCCGCCGCTTGCCCGTACAGCGCCGTCTGGTTCAAGCCGCGCGCGATCTCGCGATAGTCGCTTCGGCGCGCGAGCATGCCCCATCGTTCGAACTGCGTCAGAAACCACACGCCTTCGGAGTCGTGCGGATAATTCACGCGGCCTTCCGCGAAGAACTTCATGCCCGGCGTGCGCGATGCCGTATCCGCTTCGAGCCGCGCCGCGATCAGCGCGGCGTCCACACCCAGCATCTCCGGGCGCGCGAGCCACTGCGCGATCTCGCGCCGATTGCCTTCGCCGTCCAGCCAGCGGCACGCTTCGAGCATCGTCTGCACGAGCGCGCGCGCCGTGTTCGGATGGCGCGCCACGAAATCGCGCCGGCAGGCGAGCACCTTCTCGGGATGATCCGGCCAGATCGCCCCGCTCGCGATGATCGTGCGCCCCACGCCGCGCTGCTGCGCGAGCCCAGGCCACGGCTCGCCCACGCACAGGCCGTCGAGGCGATCTTCGGCGAGCGCGGCCACCATCTGCGGCGGCGGTATCACCACGCTCTCGATGTCGCGCAGCGGATGCACGCCCTGCGAAGCGAGCCAGTAGTACAGCCACATCGCGTGCGTGCCGGTGGGGAAGGTCTGCGCGAACACGGGCTTGCGCGCCAGCGTGGCGAGCGCACGCGGCAGCGAGCCGTGTTCGGCGAGCGCATCCGCGAGGCGGTTCGAGAGCGTAATGGCCTGGCCGTTGCGGTTGAGCACCATCAGCACGGCCATGTCGGTCTGCGGGCCGCCTAGTCCAAGCTGCACGCCATACACGAGCCCGTAGAGCGAATGCGCGGCGTCGAGTTCGCCGGACAGCAGCTTGTCGCGCAGCGCGGCCCACGAGGGCTGGCGCGAGAGTTCGAGCGTGAGGCCGTGCGCGTGGCCGAACTCCAGCAGCTTCGCAGCGACGAGCGGCGCGGCGTCGGCGAGCGGCACGAAGCCGATCTTCAGATGGGTTTTCTCGGGCGCGGCGAGGGTAGGGGTGGCGTTCATGGGCGGCGCTTCGTTCCTGCTCAATCGGGTCGTTCCTGGGCCTGCGCGAGCGCGACGATCTGGCGGGCGACCTCGGCGAGCTTCACGCTCTGGTTCATCGCGCGCTTGCGCAGCGCCGCGTAGGCGGCGGGCTCGGTCAGCTTCTGTTGCTCCATCAGGATGCGCTTCGCGCGGTCGATCAGCTTGCGCTCGGCCAGCTCGTTTTCGGCCTGCGTGAGACGCTCGCGCAACTGCGCTTCCTGGGCGAAGCGCGCGAGCGCGACTTCGAGGATCGGCGCAAGGCGCTCGCTCGCGAGCCCTTCCACGAGATAGGCGGTCACCCCCGCGTTCACGGCCGAGCGGATCAGGTGCTGGTTGGCGTCGTGGCTGAACATCAGTACCGGGCGCGGCGCGGTGGCGTTCATCACCGCGAGCTGTTCGAGCGTGTCGCGCGAGGGCGATTCGGTGTCGATGATGATGACGTCGGGCCGCTCGCGTTCGACGACGCGATGCAGCGCCTGCGGCGTCGCGGGCTCGGCGAGCATGTCGTAGCCGAGCCTGGCGAGCGCGTCGCGCAGGTCGCCGATTGGCTTGTCGGTGTCGGTTACGAGCAGTACGCGCAGCATGGGGATTCGGTGATCGTCGGCATGAAGTCTTCGACGGTTAATCGGTGCATTGCGCGCCATCGCTGGGCGCGCATGACAGTTCAGCAAGGTGCGTGCCAGTTTGTCCGTTGGCCGCAAAGCCGTGCCGGGCGGGGTTTTGGGCGCGGCGCGCGGAAACGCGGCGCGCAACGCGTTGTGCACCGCAGCAGTGCGGGGAGGCGATACGTAGCACCCAGTTGGCGCAGTGGTGGCAGGCGATGCCCGAAAAAGTGCGGGAGGGCGGTGTGAATTCGTGGTCAGGATTCCAGAGTCGGGACAGGCGCACGCGGCTTCTTTTGTGACACGCATATTTCACCTATTCTTTTTAGCGCACGCCGTCGGCTCCACGATTCCCAGCGCCAGCATTCTCACGACAATTAACCGGCCAATGGAAATGGAAAGACCTGCCTCTCCCAACGCACAGCCTGCCAGTGCAACCGCAAGCCAGCCCTGGCTGCGCTGGCTGCCCGGCGTCACGTTGCTCAAGACTTATCAACGCGCCTGGCTGCTCAACGATCTCGCTGCGGGACTGGTGCTGACCACCATGCTCGTGCCGGTCGGCATTGCCTACGCGGCGGCGTCCGGCGTGCCCGGTGTCTATGGCCTCTATGCCACGATCATTCCGTTGCTGGCCTACGCCATTTTCGGGCCCAGCCGCATTCTTGTGCTCGGCCCCGACTCCGCGCTTGCCGCGCCGATACTCGCCGTGGTGGTGCAGGTCGCGGGCGGCGACCCCGCACGCGCCATCGGTGTGGCGAGCATGATGGCGATCGTGTCCGGGCTCGTCTGTGTCGTCATGGGGCTGTTGCGTCTCGGCTTCATTACGGAGCTGCTGTCCAAGCCCATTCGATACGGCTACATGAACGGCATCGCGCTAGCCGTGCTCATTAGCCAGTTGCCGAAGCTCTTCGCCGTCTCCATCGACGAGCAGGGCCCGATGAGAGACCTGCTCAGCCTCGCTCAGGCGCTCGCGCGCGGCGAGGCGAACTGGTACAGCTTCGCCGTGGGTGCGGGAAGCCTCGTGCTGATCCTCGTGCTCAAGCGCTTCGACAAGGTGCCCGGCATCCTGATCGCCGTGATCGTGGCCACGCTCTCGGTCAGTCTCCTTCATCTCGACACCCTAGGTGTGAAAGTGCTGGGCACGATTCCCCAGGGCTTGCCTGGACTCTCGCTGCCGTGGGTCGCCAACGTGGACCTGGTCAAGATCGTGCTGGGCGGCGCAGCCGTCGCATTGATCGCTTTCGCCGATACGAGCGTGCTTTCGCGCACCTATGCGGCGCGCTTTCATGCGCGCGTCGACCCGAACCAGGAGATGGTGGGCCTCGGCGTGGCGAACTTCGCAGCCGGCTTGTTCCAGGGCTTTCCGATCAGCAGCAGCGCCTCGCGCACGCCGGTTGCCGAAGCCGCGGGCGCCCGCACACAGCTAACCGGCGTAGTCGGCGCGCTCGCCGTGGCGGCGCTGCTCATGGTCGCGCCCAACCTGTTGCGCTATTTGCCCAATAGCGCGCTCGCCGCCGTGGTGATCGCCGCCGCACTCGGGCTGTTCGAAATCGCGGATCTCAAACGCATCTACCGGATTCAGCAGTGGGAGTTCTGGCTGTCGATCGGTTGCTTCGTGGCGGTCGCGGTTTTCGGGGCGATTCCCGGCATTGGCCTCGCTGTCCTGATCGCCGTGATCGAATTCCTCTGGGACGGCTGGCGGCCTCATTTCGCGGTGCTCGGCCGCGTGGAAGGGTTGCGCGGCTATCACGACATCGAGCGCTATCCCGAAGCCGTGCGCACGCCGGGGCTCGTGCTGTTTCGCTGGGACGCGCCGTTGTTCTTCGCGAATGCCGAGTTGTTCCAGCAGCGCCTGATGGAAGCGGTGGAAGCGTCGCCCACGCCCGTGCGCCGGGTCGTGGTGGCGGCGGAGCCCGTGACGAGTGTGGACGTCACGTCCGCCGACATGCTGCGCGAACTGACCCATGCGCTGCGCGAGCGCGGCATCGTGCTGCATTTCGCGGAGATGAAGGACCCGGTGCGCGACAAGCTCAAGCGCTTCGATTTGCTCGAAGACATCGGCCCGGACCGCTTCGATCCGACCGTGAGCAGTGCTGTCGATCGCTATGTCGACGAGACCGGCCTCGCGAAGGACGAAGCCGGGCCCCAAGCAGGACGGTAGTGAAAAGCCGATGCGGTGCCGGCCTCGTAGCGCCGCACCGCACTTCGCCTCGATGCCCGTCAGGCGCCGGGCTTGAGCACCACGCGAAAGCGCGCCTTGCCGCTCATCATCCGCTCATAGGCTTCTGCCGCGCGCGACAGCGGATATTCCTCGATCATCGGCTTCACGCCCGAGAGCGCGCTGAATGCCAGGGTATCCTGAGAATCGGCGGCGGTGCCCGAGGGCCAGCCCTGCACCGAGTGGCGGCCCATGATGAACTGCGTGATCGGCACTTCCACGGGCTCCTCCGACACGCCGATCATGATCAGCTTGCCGTTCAGGCCAAGCCCGCCCAGCGCAGCGCTCATGGCTTTGCCGCTCGTGGCCGTGGCGAGGATCACGCGCGCGCCGCCCAGCGCGAGCAACGCTTGCGCGACGTCCTGCGAGGAACTGTCGATGTAGTGATGCGCGCCGAGCTGTTTCGCGAGCGGCGCCTTGTCCTGGCCGCGCGCGATGGCCACGGTGACGAAGCCCATTCTGCGGGCGTACTGCACGCCGAGATGGCCGAGGCCGCCAATGCCGAGAATCGCCACGACATCGCCCGCGCGTGCGCCGCTGTGGCGCAGCGCGTTGAAGGTGGTGATGCCGGCGCACAGGAGCGGCGCGGCGTCGACGTCGGAGAGGTCGTCGGGCATGCGTGCGAGCGCCTCCTGCGGCGCCACCATGTAGTCGGCATAGCCGCCGTCGTAGCTGATGCCGGGAATCTGGCCGTTCTTGCAGAGCACGAAGTCGCCGTGGCGGCAGTGCTCGCAATGGCCGCAGTGGCCGCCGTGCCAGCCCACGCCGATGCGCTGCCCGACCTTCCATTCGTCGACGCGCGCGCCGAGCTTTTCGATCACGCCTGCAATCTCGTGGCCGGGCACGCGAGGAAACTGCAGCCCGGGCCACTGGCCTTCCTTCGTGAGCGAATCGCTGTGGCAGATCCCGCAGGCCTGCACCTTGACGAGGACGTGTCCCTCGGGCGGCTCGGGAATATCGCGCTCGACCAGTTCGAGAGGGGCCCCCGGTTTTGCTACCTGCACTACGTGCATCTTTGGCATCGTCTGCTCCTGGGAAAGTGAGGTTTCCGCCGATGATGTCGTGGCGACGTGTGGCTACTGCGACATTGTAGGACGATGGTGCGGGCGCTTCGCGCTGCGCGGCGTGGTGGATGTTTGTTAGCGTTTGGCGCCCGCTTTTACGCGGACTTTTCCATCGCCCGCCGTGCGGCTCTTCATATGTTCGATGAACGCGCGCAGTTTCGGCATGACCTGTCGGCGGCCCGAATAGCAGAGAAACACCCCGGGCCTCACCGGCGCGTAGGCCTCCAGCACCTCGATCAGTTCACCCGCTCTCAACCCGACAGCGGCCAGCGGCTCGGGTACCTGGGCGAGGCCCAGTCCTTCTAACGCAGCGCCCAGCACGGTGGGAAAGTCACTGGCGATGAGGGGGCCGGATACGGCAATCTCGATCGGCTGGTCTGCGTCGTTGAACGACCATAGGGCGAGCGCGCCGTTGGAGCGCCGCCATCGCAAGCAGGCATGCTGGCGCAGGTCGTTCGGGTGAGCGGGTGGGCTTGACCCGGCGAGGTAGGCAGGGCTGCCGACGACGATGAGACGGAATGGCGGCGTCATCGGCACCGCGACCATATCGGGAGCAACGAGATGCCCTTGCCGGATAGCGGCGTCGAAGCCTTCGGCGGCCAGGTCGGTCACCTCCTTGCTCGCAGCAAGCTCCACCTCGATCTCGGGATAAGCCTTGCAGAACGATGTGACCAACTCAAGCAGCGTGGGGATCACCGCGCGCGGCGCGGAGAGACGCAGCAATCCGGCCGGTCGCTGGCCGAGTCCACGCGCCGCCTCACTGGCGGCGACCAGTTCCTCGAAGGCGGGCTTGGCGCGCGCGAAAAACTGTTCGCCGGCTTCGGTCAAGCCGACACTGCGCGAGTTGCGGATGAAGAGCGCTGCGCCAATGCGCGCTTCGAGGACACGCACCGTCTGGCTGATCGCCGAGGGCGTCACACCGAGTTCCGCGGCTGCCTTGCGAAAACTGCGATGCTCGGCAACGCGCAGGAACACCTCCACGCCGTCCAGCGCGCCCTGCCTGACTGTGAAGTTCTGCTTCATGGCCCGTCAACAATGTGATGAATAGGCGCTTGCGAATAGCGATGATACCTTGGCACCAGCCGTTGGGCCGGAGCATCAGCGGCTCACACCACAGTCACTGGACGCTGAATGAAACGCCTTCTTCTCAATTTGACCATAGCCTCTGTGCTGGTCGCTTCTGCTGGAGTTTCCATGTCGCAAACTACGCCTATGCCCGCCACGCCAACCACGAAGATTCTGGCGATTGGCACTTTTCCGCCGGGCACGGACATGCAACTTGTCCAGCACACGCTTCCGACCGAAGTGCGCGAGACGGCGCAGCTCTACCTCGAGGGCAAGATTGACCAGTGGTATTCACTGCAAGACCGGGCCGGGGTGGCGTTCATCCTGAACGTAACGGACGTCGATCAAGCGCATGACATGCTCGAGGCACTGCCCTTGGGGAAAGCGCATTTGATGACGTTCTCGCTCTTTCCGATTGGCCCGCTCAAGCCGTTGAGCAAGCTCTTGAATCCGCCTTCGCCCCAGTAGCAAGCGCTGGAGCGTGCGGGGCTGCAGCGCCGTTGGTTAATGATTGAACTCGTTGTCGGGATCGAACATGAAGCTTTATTACTCGCCGGGAGCATGCTCGCTTGCGTCGCATATCGTCGCACGCGAAGCGGGGATCGCAATTGAACTCGAGAAGGTGGACATGGCGTCGAAGCGCACGCAAGGCGGAATCGACTTTCTCACCATCAATCCAAAGGGAAACGTGCCGGTGCTCGAGCTGGACGACGGAGCATGGCTTACGGAAGGTCCCGCCATCATGCAGTTTCTCGCGGACCTGAAGCCGGAACGCGATCTCGTTCCCCTTAACGGGACGATGGCGCGGTACCGTCTGCAGGAATGGCTTGGCTTCATTAATTCCGATTTGCACACGAGCTACGCGCCGCTCTTCAATCCCGCGATGCCCGGCCGGATCCGCAGCGAAAAGCGCGAAGCGCTCTTCAAATATTATGCGGTGGTAGAGCGATCCCTGACGCACCAGCCATGGTTGCTGGGAGAGCAATTCTCGGTTGCCGACGCCTATCTTTTCACCGTCACAAACTGGGCAAGGCACGTTGGCATGGATTTATCGCGGCTGCCCGCGATCAGCGCATTTCAGCAACGCGCGGCGGGTCGCCCGCAGGTCAGGGCAGCGCTGCTGGCGGAAGGTTTGCTGCGGGACTGATCGATACCAGGGAGCGTAGAGATGATTGAGCCAATCGACAGCCTGGAGATTACGGTCATCGTCGATAACGTGACCGACATCCTTTCATCGAATCCGGCGTACGTGGAAACAGAGCTTGCCGGAGCCTGGCGGCGCGGGATGAAATCGCTGGGTGGAGGATGTCTCTGTTGCGCCGCTCACGGCTTGTCCTGTCTGATTACTGCCCGAACGGGCCACACGTCGCGCTCAGTGCTGTTCGACACGGGGCCGGACGAGTGGGTATTCGAACGTAACGTCGGCAGGCTCGGCCTCGACCTCGGCACGGTCGGCGCGATGGTGCTTTCACATGGACATTGGGATCACGCCGCGGCAATGCCACGGGCATTGCAGATGATCACGCTGGCCAACGGTGGAAAGCCTGTCCCGACCTACCTGCACCCGGAGATGTTCGCGTCGCGAGCGGTCAGGAATGCGCAAGGCCGCATGATGCCAATGGAGGATATTCCAGACCAGCAGGTGCTTGCCGGTAACGGGGCGGAACTCGTGATCACGAGAGTCGAACAGGCGGTTCTGTCGAAGTCGTTCTACGTCAGCGGAGAAATCCCGCGAGTGACGAGCTTCGAGCGCGGCATGCCCGGCCAGCACAGGCGTGGCCCCGACGGTGCATGGGAACTGGACGAAGTGCTCATGGATGAACGATATGTTGCCGTGCATATCGCTAACAAGGGTTTGTTCGTGTTTACAGCCTGTTCACACGCAGGTCTCATCAACGTTTTGACTCACGCGGGCAATCGCTTTCCTGATGTGCCGATCTACGGGGTGCTGGGCGGCTTCCATTTGTCAGGCGCAACGGAAAGCATCATTCCGGACACTGTCGAAGCGCTGGAACCGTTCAATCCTGCTTTGATCGCCCCCGCGCATTGCACTGGCTGGCGGGCAATCGGCGCACTGGCAACACGGTTCAAGGATCGGGTCGTCCCGTCGGCGGTAGGCAAGCGCTTCGTTCTTTGACTAACGATCTATTCTTCCTCTTCCACTCATGACTGGACACGCCTTCATCTCGACCAACCTGCTGCTTGCCTACACCGCGTATTTCGTCGGCACGGCGAGTCCCGGGCCGAGCAACCTTGCAATCTTGTCCATCGCGGCCAGTCACGGCCGTAAAGCGGCGATGACGTTCGCGCTCGGTGTCATCTCGGGATCGATGTTCTGGGCGACGGTGGCCGCGCTGGGCGTGTCGGCTGTCTTGATTGCCTGGTCTCAATTCATCGTTGCAATCAAGATCTTCGGTGGTCTCTATCTCCTGTGGCTCGCCTTCAAATCCGGACGCAATGCGCTTTCGAGCGCCGCCACCTCGGCAGTGGAGGTGGAACGCGCACCGACACTGACGAGCGTCTACCTCCGCGGCGTGACGCTCCATCTCACCAATCCCAAAGCGATCCTCGTGTGGGTTTCCATTGTCGCGCTGTCGTCGAACGGCACGGGGTCTGCCCATAGTGCGGTCATCGCAGGTTGTGCGGCCATCGGATGCCTGGTGTTCGGCGGTTATGCCGTCCTGTTTTCGACGGCTTCGGCTCGCAGGCTGTACGTGCGGACCCGTCGCGCGCTGGAAGGATGCCTGGCCGTGGTATTCGGGATCGCCGGAATCAAGCTTCTCTCGACGCGGATCTAGCTTCCAGTGTCGCTCGGGCCATTCGCTTTCGCGTTGAACCGACGTGCGTTCTTCGCGGCGCGCGCTCCCTACCCACGCAACGTCGCCAGCGGAAGTCTGGCGACCAGCTCGTCGAATACGACACGCACTCGCCTCGATACCGGGCCGCGTTGGGGACGGTAGACGTATAGCTTCCAGGGTTCGGGATCGAGGCGGGGTAGAAGCCGGACGAGTTGACCTCGCTGAACATAAGGCCGAATCAGGTATTCGGTGCATTGGCTGAAGCCAATGCCCGCGCAAGCCGCTTCGATCTCCACGGAAGTGTCGTTGGTTACGAATGCGGGCGCAGCGGGCTGGAAGTGACGTTCTCCGCGGAACATCCATGGCCACGGTCGACCGCTTGCGGGGTCGATCAGGCACGTCACTGGTAGTGCTTCGAGGTCCTTCAGGTTTTTCGGTTCTCCCACCCGTTCGATCAATGCAGGTGAGGCGACGGTCCATACCGGTAGCGGACCGATCGCGCGCGCGACAAACCGGTTGTCGCCAATGGCGCCCACGCGCACGCCTACGTCGATCTGCTCGTCCACGACGGCCGAGGGGGCGTCCGCAAGTCTGAGGTCGGCAATCAGACCGGGATGGCGGGCCATCAATTCCATCAGGATCGGCTGTACGTAGTAGCGACCCAGGGCCGACGGCGCAGTAATGCGCACTATGCCCATGGCGTCGTCGCTCATGCTTGCCTCGCCGAACAGACCGTCGACGCCGTCTAACGCAGCCTGAGCGCGTGCGACGAACGACTGGCCGAACGTCGTGATCTGCACGCGCCGCGTATTCCGGTGGAACAGGGTTTCCCTCAGTTGCTCCTCGAGTTCACGCACCGCGCGCGTGACGACTTGCGGCGAAACGCCGAGTCGCGCGGCGGCTTCGCGAAAGCTCGTACACGATGAGGCGGCGAGGAAGATCCTCAGGAGATCAAGGCGATTGAGCATGATGATTCCTGCGCTGGGAACGATGCGTCATTGTCGTGGAAAATTCCCAAAGCAGGAATTGTGAATGCGCAATTATTCCATTCACCTTCGAGCGCTCGATATCCATACTTCGTTCCAGGCGTGAGGCAAGGTAGCCGTGAAAAGCGCGCCAGACTCTGCGCAATATCCACTGGAACAAAGGACGACATCATGAACACGATCAGCACACAACGGCAGCTCGAAGGCAAGATTGCACTCGTGACCGGCGCCAGCTCCGGCATCGGCCGCGCTTCGGCCGTCGAACTCGCCCGCCGCGGCGCAAAGGTCGTCGTGGCGGCCCGCCGCAAGGACGAACTCGACCAGCTCGTGCAGCAAATTTCGGCCGAGGGTGGCGAAGCGTCGGCCTTCGTGGCGGACGTTTCGAAAGAAGCCGACATCAAGCGACTCGTCGACTACACGGTGCAGACCTATGGGCGGCTCGACATCGCCTTCAACAACGCGGGAACCGAGGGCGTCTTCGCGCCGCTCATCGAACAGGATTCCGAAAGATTCGACATGGTCTTCGAGCTGAACGTGCGCGGCGTGTTGAACTCGATGAAATACGAAGCGGAAGTCATGCTCGGGCAAGGCTCGGGCAGCATCATCAACAACGCCTCGATGGGCGGCCTGATCGGCTTCGCGAACGCGTCGGTGTATATCGCCAGCAAGCACGCGGTAGTCGGCATGACCAAATCGGCGTCGATCGAATGGTTCCGCCAAGGCATACGCGTGAACGCACTGTGCCCGGGGTTGATCGAGACGCCGTTCCATCATCGCGGCATCTGGCCATCGGCCGAAGTGCAGCAGCAGTTCGCCGCCGGCACGCCCGCCGGCCGCTGGGGCACCGCCCAGGAGATGGCGACGATCGTGGCGTTCCTCGCCTCCGACGACTCGAGCTACGTATCGGGCCACGCTCTGGTGGCCGACGGCGGCTACTCGGTCGCCTGACCGGTGGAGCGTGCGCGTTTGCGCGGCTTCACCAGTCTTTCGACCGCACCCCCGGTCACCTGCTTGAACAGCTCGACGTTCGCATACGCGCGCGCAGCGAGCATGGCGCCGTAGACCAGCGAGACGAGCGTGGCCGCTTCGGCGTGAACCGACGAATCCAGTTTGAGGAGATCGCCCTTCACGCCGGCTTCGAGCACCCGTTCAAGCCACGCAGTCAGATGATCGAAGAACGTCTTCACCCCTTGAGCCACTTCTTCAGGCAGCGAAGGGAGCTCGGCGCCCAGCATGCCTGCGACACAGAACGGCGCCGTGTCGTCGGCAATGCAGCGCTCCCAATGGCCGATGTAGGCGCGCAACTGTGCGATGGCGTCCGCGCCGCTCGCCTCCAGCGCCGCCACATCGGCGTCGAGCGCTTCCTGCCACGCGTTGAGCACGGCAACGACGAGATCGGTCTTGGCGGGGAAGTGGTGGTGAATGCTCGCCTTGCGAATCTCGATTGCATCCGCGATGTCGGCATAGCTGAACCCGTTGTAGCCGCGCCGCATGATGAGCTGCCGTCCCGCCGCCATGATCCTGTCGGCCGTCAGTTCGCCGCTTACTGTCATTTTGCCTACCATCTAGTCGGTTGAATTACCGATAGCTTACGCGGAGCGGGGACCAATTTCCACCCCCGAGCCACCTCCAAAATTTTTCTTGCTTCTCAGCCATCCTACTAGTAGGATGGCTTCATCGAACAGGCGATGTCCTGTCGATTTCTCAAATCACCTCACGCCCTGGAGCATGAAAATGAAGATTTCCTCATACGTAACCCGCATCGCCGCCGCCGTTGCCCTTTCCGCCGCCGCGCTCGGCTCGCAGGCCGCCACGGCCGCGCCGGTCAAGAACATCGTGCTCGTGCACGGCTACTTCGCCGACGGTTCGGGCTGGCAGGCCGTGTCGAAGATCCTCACGCGCGATGGCTACAAGGTGTCCGTGGTGCAGGAGCCGGAAACGTCGTTCGACGACGACGTGAAGGCGACGACCCGTGTCGTCGATGCCCAGGACGGCCCGAGCATCCTCGTCGGCCATAGCTACGGCGGCGCGGTCGTGACCGAGGCCGGCAACGACGACAAGGTCGCGGGTCTCGTCTATGTGGCCGCGTTCCAGCTGGACACGGGAGAATCGCCGCTCGAACTGACGAAGAAGACGCCGCCGGCCACCCAGGCGATCAAGGCCACCGCCGACGGCCACCTCTATATCGACCCGGCCAATTTCCACGAGGATTTCGCCGCCGACCTGCCCGCCGCCGAGGCCCGTTTCATGGCCATCTCGCAGGTGACGCCCGCCGCGCAATCGTTCGGCGTTCCGATCACGCACGCCGCCTGGAGAACGAAGCCGAGCTGGGCCGTCGTGGCGACGGCGGACCGCGCGATCAATCCCGATCTGGAACGCTTCATGACCCAGCGTGCAGGGAGCAAGACGGTCGAGATCAATTCGAGCCACGTGGTCTACATGTCGCATCCGGCGGAAGTGGCGAAGGTCATCGAGCAAGCCGCAGCGCAGTCGGGCAAAGAGTGATGCTGCGTGACGAACCGCCTCCGGCTGCGCTACCGGCCGAGGCGGCTCAGTTGTCGCCGCCAAACTTTTTTTGCCCCAATGTCACACGCGGCCCAGGCTGTCTCGTCATGTCATGGCAACCCAACCGAAAGGAGATGTAACCATGACTGTCAAGCTCGACCTGTTCGCCGCCGCCCCGACCCTGATGAAGTCCTGGATGGGCACTTCGCTCGCCGTGTCCGGGAGCCTCGAGCCGAGCCTCATTGCGCTGGTGGAGGTGCGCGCGTCGCAAATCAACGGCTGCGCGAATTGTCTTAACATGCATACCGCCCACGCACGCGAGGAAGGCGAGACCGAACAGCGTCTCTACCTGCTTTCCGCGTGGAAAGAAGCGCCTTGCTACACCGACCGCGAACGCGCGGCGCTCGGCTGGACCGAGGCCCTCACGCGCCTGTGCGAAGGTCATGCGCTGGAAGAAGCGCGCGCGGCGCTCGCCGGCCACTTTACCGAGGAGGAGCAGGTGAAGCTCACGCTGATGATCAATGTGATCAACGGCTGGAACCGCCTTGCGGTCGGCTTCGGCTTGTGGGTCGATCCGGCGGCGGCGAAGGCCATGGCCAAACAGATGGTCGCCGCATGACGGACCCGGGCCTGAGGGACGCCGCAGCGAGTTTCGACCCGCTGCGGCGCAAGCTGATCCGCGTGGCGTACCGCATGCTCGGTTCGGTCGCCGACGCCGAGGACATCGTGCAGGACGCGTTCATCCGCTGGGCGGACGTGGAGCGCGACGACGTGCGCGTGCCCGAGGCCTTCCTGCGCCGCATGGTGATGCGCATGTGCCTCGACCAGCTCAAGTCGGCGCGGCATCAGCGCGAAACCTATATCGGTCCGTGGCTGCCGGACCCGGTCGTCGAAGAGGACGAGCAGGAGGACGTCACGCTGCCGCTCATGCTCGCGCTCGAACGTCTTTCGCCACTGGAGCGCGCGGCGTTCCTGCTGCACGACGTGTTCGGTCTCGAGTTCGACGAAGTCGCGGCCACGATCGGGCGCGAGGGCGCCGCCTGCCGCCAGCTCGCGGCGCGCGCCCGCGCTCACGTGAGAGAAGCGCGCCCGCGTTTTCATGTGGAGAAAGGGCGCGGCCTCGAACTGGCGCAGGCGTTCTTCGCGGCGTCGCGCAGCGGCGACATGAGCGCGCTGGGCGCCATGCTCGCCGACGACGTGAGCCTGCACGCGGACGGCGGCGGCAAGCGCCCGGCGCTCGGCCACCCGGTGTTCGGCTTCGAGAGTGTGATGACGTTCCACGCGAAGCTAGCCGGCCTGTTCCGCAAGAATGGCTCGACGCTCGTGCGCGCAGGTTTCATCAACGGCCTGCCCGGCTTCGTCACGCGCGAGGCCGATGGCGAGTTGCAGACCACCGCGCTCGAGATCGAAGGCGGCAAGGTCACGGCCATTTATGTGGTGCGCAATCCGGACAAGCTGCGGCATCTGCACTGAGATGCGCGGCTTCCGGGCGACCCAGGCTGCCCCAAGCTGCCGTGCACAAACGTTCCAGACTTGCAGCCGCGTCTCGCGGATCATGACTGCCTCGAAAAAGGAGGCAGCATGTTCGATACGAAAGTCGCGCTGGTCGTGCGGGAAAACCTCGCGGTCTGGCAAAAGCTCAATGTGACCGCGTTTCTCGCCACGGGCATTGCGGCGGCGGTGCCCGAAGCGCTTGGCGAGCCCTACGAAGACGCGCGCGGGCAACGCTACGGCAGGATGCTGGGCCAGCCGATGATGATCTATGGCGCCGATGTCGAAGGTCTGCAGGCGGCGCTGCGGCGCGGCGTGTCGCGCGAACTCACGATCGTGCCGTATGTGCACGCGATGTTTTCGACGGGCCACGACGCGGCGAACCGCGAGGTCTTTCGCGCCGAGGACCCGGAGAATCCCGATCTGGTGGGAATCGCGCTATACGGCCCGAAAAACGCGGTCGACAAGGCCGTGAAGGGGTTGGCGCTGCATCAGTAGTCGCGCGCCATTTTCATCACCCGGCCTTGCGCACCGGCGGAAAGCGCCGCTTGCTGTTGCCCACGGAAATGCGGCGGAAGCGCTCCTTCTTGTGCTCTTCCTCGAAGTGCGAGAGCGAGAGCTTGACGAGGTCGCTGCGCGAGACGATGCCCACGAGCTGCCGCGATTCGCGGTCGGCCACCACGGGCAGGCGCTCGAGCCCGTGAATCGCGAGGCGCGTGGCAACCTGCCGGCAGGTCTCCGCGGGCAGCGCCATGTCGGGGGAACGTTGCGCGAGCAACGAGCCGAGCGGCGTATCGAGGGCTTCGGTCGCGGCGCTCGCGCGCACGGCGTCGAGCATCGCGCGATCCACCACGCCGAGCACCGCGCCGTCGCGCAGCACCGGGAAGGCGCGGCGCTGCTGGGTCGATCCGAAATAGCGATCGAGGGCTTCGCGCACGGTGACGTTCGCGTCGATCGTATCGACGGTGCGCGTCATCACTTCATCGACGTAATGGCGTTCGAGCGGATCGACGCCGTACTCGCGATAGATGTGATAGCCGCGGCGCGCGATCTTTTCGGTCATGATCGAGCGCTTCATGACGACCGTCGCGAAGCCGTGCGCCACCAGCGTGGCCGTGAGCAGCGGCAGCAGCGCATTGGTGTCGTGCGTGAGGCCGAACGCGAACACGATGGCCGTGAGCGGCGCGCCGAGCGTGGCGCCGAGCGTCGCCGCCATGCACACGAGCGGCCACAGCGCCGGGTCGCTGCCGGGCAGCACGTGGCTCAGTACCGAGCCGAGCCCCGCGCCGAGCATGAGCAGCGGGGCGAGCACGCCACCCGAGGTGCCGGAGCCGAGCGCCACGACCCAGATCACGGCTTTCACCACCAGAACCGCGATGGCGACCTGAAGAACGATGTGCTGATGCAGCAGATCGCCGATCACGTCGTAGCCCACGCCGAGCGCGCGCGGCTCGATGAAGCCGCCGATGCCCACCACGAGCCCGCCGATGGCCGGCCACCACGACCAGTGCAGCGGCAGATGGCCGAACAGGTCCTCGACCTTGTAGAGCGCCGCCGACAGCCCCGACGCGAGCGCGCCAGCCAGCAGCCCGGCGATGATGCACGAGAAGAGCGCCACGGCGTGCGGCGGCAGGGTCTGCATGGGGAACAGCGGCGCCGTGCCGAAGAACACGGAGCGCGCGAAGCCGGCCACCGCGCACGCGAGCGCCACGGGCAGGAAACTGCGCGGGCGCCATTCGAACAGCAGCAATTCGACGGCGAGCAGCACGGCCGCGACCGGCGTGCCGAACACGGCGGTCATGCCCGCGGCCGCGCCCGCCACGAGCAGCGTCTTGCGCTCGGCGGAAGTGACCCGCACGCACTGCGCGAGCAGCGAGCCGAGCGCGCCGCCCGTCATGATGATCGGGCCTTCCGCGCCGAACGGGCCGCCGCTGCCGATCACGATGCCCGACGAAAGCGGCTTGAGCACGGCCACCTTCGGCGACATCTTGCTCTTGCCGAACAGAATGGCTTCGATGGCTTCGGGAATGCCGTGGCCGCGAATTTTCTCGGAGCCGAAGCGCGCCATCATCCCGACGATCAGGCCGCCAATCACAGGCACGACGATGACCCACGGCCCCAGCGTGTTGAGCGCGGGCGAGCGGTCGGCGAACGAGAACTGGCCGAAGAAAAACAGGTTCGTGAACCAGTGGATCAGGCTCAGCAGCACGAACGCCGCGAGCGTGGCCAGTACGCCGATCACGGCGGCCAGCACGCTGATGCCGGGCAGGCGTGCGTTCGCCGAAAAGTCGCGCTTGTGGGAATCGTCGGAATGCATGGTTTAAAGATCGATATGCGGTATGGTGAATGCGCCGTCGAGCGATCTCAACTCGGCGCGATGCAGTTCGGCCAGGCGCGCGAGCAGCTTTTCGCCGGCGGCGAGCAGATGCACTTCCACCTGGCGGCGGTCGCGCTCGCTCACGCGGCGCTCGACGAGCTCGATCGCCTCGCAGCGCGAGACGAGCGCCACCACGCCGTGATGCTGCGCCTGCAAACGCTCGGCCAGCTCGCCGATGGTCGCCCACGTGCGGCCCGGGTAGCCTTTCACATGCAGCAGCAGCAGGTATTGCAGCGGCGTGATGCCCTCGGCCTGCGCGGCCTGCTCCGAGAAGCGCTCGAAGCGGCGCATCTGGTAGCGAAATTCGGACAGCTGCTCAAAGTCGACCTTGTCGAGGTCGCGCGCGTTTTTCTTCATCGGGAGTCCCTGGAACGGTGTAGTCTCCTAATATATCACGATGTGATATTTCGTCCCGAAAACGCCCGTCACATTAGCATCGCGGCCAGGTGTATGACCGCGAACCGGCTCAGGCCGGCGCCTGCTGCGGCGTCTTCGCCTGGTGATAGAGCCCCGAGATCAAGTCGGCCTGCGTGATGATGCCCGCGAGCCGGTGTTCGTGATCGACCACCGGCACATGATGGTGCCCGCGGCCCGCAAAAATACGCACGAGTTCGACGATCGGCGTCGTGTTCGCGACGGTCAGCACATGCGTGGTCATCAGCGTACCGACGTTCTGGCCGGCCTCGGCGTGCGGCCGGAACAGGCGCGCGATCGCATAGAGCATGAGGCGCAGCGGATGCCGCTCGCGCCCGTCGTCGGCGAGGTCCGCGCGCGTGACGATGCCCTTCACCTGGCGATGCGCGTCCACCACGGGCAGCGCCTTCACGTCGTGGCGCTTGAGCAGCGAGCGCGCTTCGCCCACGGTCGTCGCGGGCGTGATGCTCACCACATTGGCCGACATGACATCGGCGCAGGTCAGTTCGCCGAAGCTGCGCGCGTAGGCGCGGATCTCGGCGTCCTGCAGCACGGCTTCGAGGTCGTCGGTGTCGATGTCGAGCATCTCGTCGCGCTCGCGCAGCACCGCTTCGAGGTCGGCGCGCGTGAAACCGGCTTGCGCGGGGACGGGGCCGGCCACCCGCGGGCGTCGCGCGGCGTGCGGGTAGCGATGCCCCGTGGCGGCGTGATAGACGAGCGCGCCGCCGAGCAGCAGGAACGACTGCAGCGCGACGGGCACGAACACGAATTCATAGCCGAGCGCATGCACGGCCGGGCCGCCCAGCACCGCGGTCAGCGCGACCGCGCCCGAAGGCGGATGCACGCAGCGCAGCGTAAACATCGCGACGATGGCCACGGCGATGGCCACGGCGGCGGCCGGTACGGGGTCATGGATCCAGATCGCCGCGGTCACGCCCACGGTGGCGGACACGAGGTTGCCGCCGATGATCGACCAGGGCTGCGCGAGCGGGCTGGCGGGCACGCCGAACAGCAGCACGGCGGAGGCGCCCATCGGGGCGATCAGGTACGGGATGCTGGGATCGCCGCCGAGCAGCCGGTGCGCGAGCGCGCCCGTCAGCGCGATGCCGACCAGCGCGCCGCCGCCCGAGCGCAGGCGCTCGCGCCATGTGATGGTGACCCTGGAGGGGCTGAAGCGGGTGAGCCAGCGAAGGACCTTGAAGCGTGACACGATTCGGAACGGAAACGGGTGAGGAGCGCAGACGGCTCGGCGCCGCCCAAAGAAAAGGGATTATATCGCGATGTGATATATATCGCGACACTTAGTCGCGGCGGTGTTGGACCGAGGACGGGCTTCAGGCGGGAATTTTGGGGACGCAACCGTAGCCGCGCAGCGAGTGGCGGCAGGTGAGGCAAGGGAGGAAGCGCCGCCGCAGGCGGGCGGCGACGCCTTCGAGGCCGGCCAGCGAACGCTGGCGGACGGTTCGAACTTCAGGCCTTAGTTGGCATTAACCGGCATGCGGCGGCTGACCCGCGAAACGCGGCGCAGGCGCGGCGTTGGGATGGCCATCGGGGTGGCGGTGATGGCCGGCATTGGCATTCGCGCTGGCGTTCGCGTTGCGGTTCGGCGCAGGCGGCGGGCGATGCTGGGCGGTGTGCGCCGGCGAGTGCCCACCCGGCTGCGGCCGGTAGCCATGCGGCGGCGTCCCGTGCGGCTGCATCGTCACGCGCACGCGCTGGGGCTCGGGCATGCGCGCACGTTGCATCGGCAGATGGCCTTCGTTGTGCGCCATCACCACGCGCAGTTCCGCGCGGCGGTGCAGGACTTCGCCGCGCAGGTCGCCGCGGCCGTAGTAGCGGCGCTGGCGGTGGCCGTCCGGCCCCACGATCCAGATATAGGTGCTGCCGCCGGCGTAGACCACGTCGCGGTCGAGCACGACCGAAACATAGGCGTCGTACGGCTGCGGCACATAAACGGGCTGCGCGACGACGACAGGCGGGGGCGGCGGCGGGGCAGCGACAACCACTGTCGTGGGGCGCGCGGGTGCCGTGGCGACGCGGGGGCTGGAGACGCAGCCGCTGATCAGCAGGGTTGCGGCCAGGGTTCCGAACAGGACAGATGCAGATGGCAGAGCGCGTGGTTTCGCGTGCAAGCGGGACTCCGGAATGAGTGGTTGCTGGTCCCGTGTGTTAACGGCAAATGCCCGAAGCGCTTGAGCAAGCGCCCCCCAATCCACGGTTTTCTACGCGCATAGCCATCCGTTTTTCGCATACCAGTGTTCCCAATTTGTGATTTTACGATGGCATATCGGCTTCCTATACTCGCCCGGAAAACGTACCGATGAAGTACCGATTCCGGAGACAGCCCCGCCATGAACGCCCCAGACCGTGCCGCCGTAGACGCCGCATCGCTAGCCGCATCCGTTTCGCTCGACGACAAATACACGCTGGAGAAGGGCCGCGTGTACATCAGCGGCACCCAGGCGCTGGTGCGCCTGCCCATGCTGCAAAAGGCGCGCGACCGCAAGGCCGGCCTGAATACCGCGGGCTTCGTCTCCGGCTATCGCGGCTCGCCGCTCGGCGCGCTCGACCAGTCGCTCTGGAAGGCGAAAAAACATCTCCAGGCCCACGACGTCGTGTTCCAGCCCGGCGTGAACGAAGACCTCGCCGCCACCGCGGTGTGGGGCACGCAGCAGATCAATCTCTGGCCGGGCGCGCAGCGCGACGGCGTGTTCGGCATGTGGTACGGCAAGGGCCCCGGCGTCGACCGCACCGGCGACGTGTTCAAGCACGCCAACTCCGCGGGCAGCGACGCGCGCGGCGGCGTGCTCGTGCTCGCGGGCGACGACCACGCGGCGAAGTCGTCGTCGGTCGCGCACCAGTCCGAGCACGCGCTCATCGCGGCGGGCATTCCCGTGCTCTATCCCGCGAACGTGCAGGAGTATCTCGACTACGGTCTGCACGGGTGGGCCATGAGCCGCTACTCGGGCCTGTGGGTCGCCATGAAGTGCGTGACCGACGTGATCGAGTCGACGGCGTCGATCGACCTCGACCCGGATCGCGTGGCAACCGTCACGCCCGCCGACTACACCATGCCCGAAGGCGGCCTCAATATCCGCTGGCCCGATACGCCCCTCGCCCAGGAAGCGCGTCTGCTCGACGAGAAGTGGTACGCCGCGCTCGCCTATGTGCGCGCGAACCGGCTGAACCGCGTGGTGATCGATTCGCCGCGCGCCCGCTTTGGCATCATGACCGCGGGCAAGGCGTATCTCGACGTGCGCCAGGCGCTCACCGACCTCGGCCTCGACGACGAGACCTGCGCGCAGATCGGCGTGCGCGTGCTCAAGGTGGGCTGTGTGTGGCCGCTCGACGCGCAGGACGCGCGCGGCTTCGCCACCGGGCTCGAAGAAATTCTCGTGGTGGAGGAAAAGCGCCAGATTCTCGAATACGCGCTCAAGGAAGAACTGTACAACTGGCGCGAAGACGTACGCCCCAAGATCTACGGCAAATTCGACGAGCGCGACAACGAAGGCGGCGAATGGTCGGTGCCGCGCGGCAACTGGCTGCTGCCCGCGCACTACGAACTCTCGCCCGCGCTGATCGCCAAGGCCATCGCGCGGCGTCTCGCGCGCGCCGACGTGCCCGAGGAAGTGCGTGCGCGCATGCTCGCGCGCGTGGCGATCATCGAGGCAAAGGAGCGCGAGGCGGCGAAGCCGCGCGTGACGGTGGAGCGCAAGCCGTGGTTCTGCTCGGGCTGTCCGCACAACACCTCGACGAATGTGCCCGAAGGCTCGCGTGCGCTGGCGGGGATCGGCTGCCACTACATGTCGATGTGGATGGACCGCAAGACCGAAACGTTCAGCCAGATGGGCGGCGAGGGCGTGGCGTGGCTCGGCCAGATGCACTTCTCGGGCGACAAGCACGTGTTCGTCAATCTCGGCGACGGCACCTACTTTCACTCAGGACTGCTGGCGATTCGCGCGGCCATCGCATCGAACGCCAACATCACCTACAAGATTCTCTACAACGACGCGGTGGCGATGACGGGCGGTCAGCCCGTGGACGGCGTGCTGACCGTGCCGCAGATCGCGCACCAGGTGCATGCGGAAGGGGCGAAGCGCATCGTCATCGTCACGGACGAGCCGCAAAAATACGACGCGAAGATCGTATTGCCGCCAGGCGTGGACGTTCACCATCGCGACCAGCTCGATAGCGTGCAGCGCACCTTGCGCGAAATCGCCGGCACCACCGTGCTGATCTACGACCAGACCTGCGCCACCGAAAAGCGCCGTCGCCGCAAGCGCGGCGCCTATCCCGACCCGGCGCGCCGCGCGTTCATCAACGACGCCGTGTGCGAGGGCTGCGGCGACTGCTCGGTGCAATCGAACTGCCTTTCCGTCGAGCCGCTCGATACGCCGCTCGGCACGAAGCGCAAGATCAACCAGTCGTCGTGCAACAAGGACTTTTCGTGCGTGAAGGGTTTTTGCCCGAGCTTCGTGACGGCCGAGGGCGCGCAGTTGCGCAAGCCGCGCGCGGCAAATGTGTCCAGCGCCGCTTCGATCGATTTCGACGCGTTGCCCATGCCGGTGCTTCCGCAACTGGCGAAGCCCTACGGCATTCTCGTGACGGGCGTGGGCGGCACGGGTGTCGTGACCATCGGCGGCCTGATCGGCATGGCCGCGCATCTTGCGGGCAAGGGCGTGACCGTGCTCGACATGGCCGGGCTCGCGCAAAAGGGCGGCGCCGTGCTGAGCCACGTGCAGGTGGCGGCGACGCCCGCCGCCTTGCACGCCACGCGCATCGCCACGGGCGAGGCGCGCCTCGTGATCGGCTGCGATGCGATCGTCTCCGCTTCGGGCGACGTGCTCTCGCGCACCCAGCATGGCGTGACGGTCGCGGCGATCAACAGCGGCGCGACGCCGACTGCGGAATTCGTCAAGAATCCGAAGTGGACGTTCCCGGGCGCGCAAACCGAGACGGAACTGCGCGCGAGCATCGGCGAGGGCTGTGCGTTCGTGGACGCCAATGCGCTCGCGCTGGCCTTGCTCGGCGACACGATCTACAGCAATCCGCTGCTGCTGGGCTATGCGTGGCAAAAGGGCTGGCTGCCGCTCGAACTCGCGCATCTGCGCCGCGCTATCGAACTCAACGCCGTGGCCGTGGAGAAGAACCAGCAGGCATTCAACTGGGGGCGCTACGTCGCGCATCATGGCGAAGCGGTCGTGCGCGCGCTCACCAAAACGCCGGCAGAACCGCAGGCCATCGTTCTGCGCATGCCCGAATCGCTCGACAAAGTGATTGCCGCGCGAGAAGCGTTGCTCACCGCGTATCAGAACGCCGCCTATGCGCAGCAATATCGCCGCGTGGTCGAGCGCATTCGCGTGAAAGAGACGGCGCTCGGCGGCGACGCGAAGCTGCCGCTCACGCGCGCCGTCGCCGTGAATCTCGCGAAGCTGATGGCCTACAAGGACGAGTACGAGGTCGCGCGTCTGTATGCCGATCCTGCGTATCTGCAGAAGCTGCGCGAGCAGTTCGAAGGCGAGCCGGGACGCGACTACAAGCTGAACTTCTGGCTCGCGCCGCCGCTGCTCGCGAAGCGCGACGAGCACGGTCATCTCGTGAAGCGCCGTTTCGGTCCGTGGGTGCTGCCGGTGTTGCGCACGCTGGCCCGCATGAAGGGGCTGCGCGGCACCGCGTTCGACGTGTTCGGCAAGACCGAAGAGCGTCGCGACGAACGCCGCTCGATTGCGCAATACGTGGCGCTCGTGGACGAATTCTGCGCGAGCCTCGACGCGCAGCGCCTGCCGGTCGCGCTGCAGCTGGCGGCGCTGCCCGACGAGATTCGCGGCTTCGGCCACGTCAAGGCGCGCAATCTCGCGGCGGCCGGCAAAAAACAGGAGCGCTTGCTGGCCGACTACCGCACGCCTGCTGCGCAGCGCGCCACGGCGTAACAAGCCAACCAGCGATCAGGGCAACAGGCGCCTGCCGAGCAAGCGCGGCAGGCGCAGCGCGAACCCGCTCACGAGCCGCAGATGCATGCCCGCGAGCAGCAGGTTGTCGCGCACGTAGTTGAAATGCGAGACCCCGCCTTCATCGGCGCCGAAGTAACGCACCGGCGCTTCGATCTGGATGGGCCGCACGCCGGCCCAGCACAGGCGCACGGCCGCTTCGGGATCGAAGTCGAAGCGGCGCATCCACGTCTGGCGGTGCATGATCGCCTTCAGTGGCGCGATCGGGTACACGCGAAAGCCGTACAGCGAATCGCCGATGCCGGCCCACAGCGTCTCGAAGTCGGCGAAGAAGTTCGACAGGCGCCGTCCCTGCACGCGCAATTGCGGCGCGCTCGCGTCGAACTTCGGCAGGCCCAGCACCATGGCTTCGGGCGCGGCCTGCGAGGCGGCCATGAATTCGGGAATCAGCGCGGCGGGGTGCTGGCCGTCGGAGTCCATCGTCAGCACGTGGGTGAATCCGCGCGCCGCGGCGGCTTCGAGCCCCGCGAGCACCGCGCCGCCCTTGCCCCGGTTGTCGGGCAGCACGATGACGTGCAGGCCGGGGTCGTCGTTGGCCATGGCCTGCAAGCGCGCGGCGCTGCCGTCCGTGCTGCCGTCCACCACGACCCACACGGGGTTCCATTGCGCGCGTGCGCCGCGCACGGTCTCGTCGAGCTTGGCGCCCGGGTTGTAGCTCGGGATCAGGACGAGATGCGTGGACGAAGGCGTGGCCATGGCAGCGGGGGCTTCGACAGCGTGAGACCCTGAAAAAATTCTAGGTCGCGCCGCTGCGCGCGCATAACCGCCTGGGCGGACGTCCGGCGCATCGTGCGCGGGGACGTCGTATCCGGATGCTTCGGCGCTCGCGCCCGTGCTGGTGCCGGGCGCGGAGCGCGACTGCCGCTTTGCGTCGAAGGGTTGCACAGACACTCGTATTTCCTCAGAGGATGCAGCAGCGGAAAACGCGCCGCGTGTTCAGGCCAGGCCGCCGTTGATCGAGAGCACTTGCCCTGTCACATAGGCGGCCGCATCGGACACCAGGTATGCCACCATGCCCGCGACTTCCGCCGGCTGGCCGGCGCGCTGTGCGGGCACGAGCTGCTTGATGCGCTCGGCGGGAAACGCGTGCTCCGCCATCGGCGAAGCGATGATGCCGGGCGCCACGGCGTTCACCGTGATGCCGCGCGAGGCCAGCTCCAGCGAGAGCGATTTCGTCGCGCCGATCAGCCCGGCCTTCGCGGCCGCGTAGTTCGCCTGGCCGCGATTGCCCATCACACCCGCGAGCGAGGCGATGTTGACGATGCGCCCGTGGCGCGTGCGGATCATCGGCATGAGCAGCGGCTGCGTCACGTTGAAAAAGCCGTTGAGCGAGACGTCGATCACGCGGCGCCATTGCTCCCGCCGCATGCCGACTAGCGGCGCGTCGTCGTGAATGCCCGCGTTGTTCACCAGGATCTGCACGGGCGCGTCTTCCACGAGCCGCGCGAGGGCGGCTTCGGCCGCGTCGGCGTCGGTCACGTCGAAGGCGATGGCGTGTGCGCTGCCGCCCGCCGCGGCGATGCGCTGCGCGACGGCCTCGGCTTCGGCCAGACGCCGGTTCGCGTGCACCCAGACCTCGTGGCCCGCCTGCGCGAGCGCCACGCTGATGGCCTGCCCGAGTGCGCCGCTGCCGCCTGTCACGAGTGCACGCATGGGTGTTCCTCCCTCAATCCTGGCCAGTTGCTGGCCGGCGCCGGCAGTCATGGCACCGTGCGCCGCGCACGTCAGCGCACGCGGTGCGCCGCGACATAGGCGGCCAGCGAGCCGAGCGTCGCGAAGATTTTCTCGTTGTCCGGATTATCCGAGCGCAGCTCGAAGCCGTACTTCTTCGAGATCAGCAGCGCAATTTCCAGAATGTCGATCGAGTCAAGCCCGAAGCCTTCGCCGTAGAGCGGAGTGTCGGCGCTCACTTCGTCGAGCGAGACATCTTCGAGATTCAGCTCTTTCACGATCTGCGTGGCGAGCTCTTGTTCCAGTGCGTTCATCATGCGTGGGCTCTCCGGGCGTGCGGGCCGAAAGCGCCGGCCACCCGTTTTTAGGGTTCGTGTGATGTAAAAGTTACCAGGATTCTAAGTGAAGGGTATCGGTGCGTATACCGTGCTCCCAGGCGAAAGGGTTACAGAGGGTCGGTGCCAGGCGGCGCGCATTTTTGGGATCGGAACGCGCGAGACGCTTGCACGGCTTCGGGCCTGTCTCGATCGGACAAAAGCCCTGCCTGGCGCGATTCCGAACATTCAGTTACAAACCGGCGTCTGGCAGGACAGGTGATCGGGTCCCGCCAATCTTAAAATGTGCGTGCCCGAACGAGCTTGCAAGAAACCGGCCCGATACTTGCGTTTCTTATGATGTTTCGTGGCGCTTGCCGAACCCTACGATTCACTTACGACTGTACTTGCGATATTTGCCAGATGCCTTCTTCGCTCAGCCAGACCGCCCTGGGTCGCACCGGGGCCAACCGCCCGCCGGCGCCGTGCTCACGGCGCCCCGGCGTGAGCGTGCGCGGAGGCGGGCGATGAGCGCCGTGGCTGCGGCGGCGCGCGTGGCGCTTGGCGTGGCGGCCGTGGCCGCCTGGCAAATCGGCGCGCATTACGCGGTGGCGACGCCGGGCGCGCACGGTTTCGGCCTGGCCATGGCGCTCGTGCCCCCGCTCGCGATCGCACTGGCCGCCGCCGCGCGCTCGCCGCGCCGGGCGTGGCTGCTGCCGCTGTGGACGCTCGTGGTGCTCGCGCTGTGGTTCATGCGCACGCCGCTTGCTTTGCACTTTGAATGGGGACTGTATCTGGAGCATGTGAGCTTCAACCTCGCGATGGCGCTGCTGTTCGGGCGCACGCTCGCGGCGGGGCGCGTGCCGCTTTGCACGCAGTTCGCGTCGATGATCCACGGCGGCGCGCTACCCCCGGCCGTCGCGCGCTATACGCGCCAGATCACGCTCGCGTGGACGCTCTTTTTCGTCGCGATTGCCGGCGTTTCGACGCTGATGTTCGCGGTTGCACCGATCGTCGCGTGGTCGACGTTCGCCAACTATCTGGCGTTGCCGCTCGTGGCGGTGATGTTCGTCGCCGAGCACGCATGCAGGCGTTTCGTGCTGCCGGGCGAGCCGAATGCCGGCATGCTCGACGCGATTCGCGCATACCGGCAGACGACCCAGGCGCACGCGGAGCATTCCTGATCATGGATGCCGCTCGCCAGCCTGAGTCAAAGCAGGAAACAACGCAGGAATCCGTATTGACTGAAGTTATGCAGACTCATCCGCTCGTTTTTCATACGTCGCCCGACCAGGTCATGGCCTGGCGCGACGGCGCGCCCGTCACGGTGCGCGCGTTCCTCGCCGATGTCACGCGTGTGGCCGCGGCGCTGCCGGCGGGCGGCCACGTGTTCAACGTTTGCCGCGACCGCTACCGTTTCACCGTGGGCCTGTGCGCGGCGCTCGTGTCCGGGCGCATCAGCCTGCTGCCCGCCACGCAGACGCCGGAGACGGTGCGCCAGCTCGCCTCGTTCGCCCCCGACGCGTTCTGCCTGCACGACGCGCCCGATTGCGCGATCGACCTGCCGCGTTTCGCGTATCCCGAAGCCCGGCAGGAAGCCGATGCGCACGTGCCGTTCGTCGTCCCGCAGATCGACGCCTCGCGCGTCGCGGCCTACGTGTTCACGTCGGGGTCCACCGGCGCGCCGGTGCCGCATGCCAAGACCTGGGGCGTGCTGGTGGCGGGCGTGCGCGCGTCGGCCGAGCGGCACGGCCTGCTCGCCGCGCCCGACTGCACGATCGTCGGCACGGTGCCGCCGCAGCACATGTACGGCTTCGAAGTGACCGTGCTGCTGCCGCTGATCGGCGGCTTCGCGTTCAGCAACCGGCTGCCGTTCTATCCCGTCGATATCCGCGACGAACTCGAAGCGGTGCCGCACCCGCGCGTGCTCGTGACCTCGCCGATCCATCTGCGCGCGCTGCTCGCCACCGATCATGCGCTGCCGCCAGCCGAGCTGGTGCTCTCCGCCACCGCGCCGCTTTCGGAAAAGCTCGCGCTCGAAGCGGAAGCCCGCCTGAAGGCGCCGCTCGTGGAAATCTACGGCAGCACCGAAACCGGCCAGATCGCGACGCGCCGCACCGCGAAGGGCGCAACGTGGCAACTGTTCCCGCAGGTTCGCTTCGAAGCGCGCGAAAGCGCGGCTGAGGACGACGAAGGCCCGACGATGTGGGTCTCGGGCGGCCACGTGGAAGAGCCGGTGCCCATGGGCGACGCCATCGAACGGCTCGACGCGCAGCGTTTCCTGTTGCACGGGCGCAAGGCGGACCTCATCAACATCGCGGGCAAGCGGACCTCGCTCGCCTACCTCAACCATCAGCTCAACGCGATTCCGGGCGTGGTGGACGGCGTGTTCTTCATGCCCGCCCACCTCGAGCACGATGTGCACACGGGCCACGACGTCGTGCAGCGCCTCGTCGCGCTCGTGGTCGCGCCCACGCTTGTGCTCGCCGATCTGCAGCGCGCGCTGCGCGAGCGCATCGATCGCGCGTTTCTGCCGCGTCCGCTCCTGTTCGTCGATGCCCTGCCGCGCAACGGCACCGGCAAGCTGCCGCACGACGTGCTCGCGGCGTTCGTCGCGCAGCAGCTGCGCGGCGGCCTCGCGCGGGCCGCGCAGGAAACGGGCGACGCTTTGGCCAAACCCGCGTCCACGCTTTCGTTCACGATTCCGGCCGATCATCCCGCGCTGCCTGGGCACTTCCCGGGGCACCCGATCGTGCCCGGCGTCGTGCTGCTCGATCACGCCATCGACGCGATCGGCGACGCGCTGAACCGGCCGTTCGACACGTTCACGCTCAGCACCGCGAAATTCCTGAGCCCGGCCGCGCCCGGCGAAACGCTCGACCTCGCGTGGGACGCGGCGGCGAGCGGCGCGATCCGCTTCACGCTGCGCGCGGGCGCGCGCGATGTCGCGAGCGGCGTCATCAGCGACGAACCCGCCGCTGCACCCGGCGCTGAGCCGCTCACGCGCGCGAGCGCGCAAACCGGAGCGCAGCCATGACGAAGCGCACCGACTGGGCGAACCAGCAGGAGCGCAGCAACACGCTGCTCCTGCGCGTCATGACGTGGCTCTCGCTGCTCCTCGGCCGCCGCGCGGGCCGCGCGCTGCTGCATTTGATCGCGCTGTATTTCGTGCTGTTTTCGCCGCGCGCGCGCGCGGCCTCGCGCGACTACCTGCGCCGCGTGCTGGGCCGCCCGGCGCACTGGCGCGACATCTATCGCCACGTGTTCACGTTCGCCTCGACGATCCACGACCGCATCTATCTGGCGAACGCGCGCTTCGACATGTTCGATATCCGCCCGCACGGCCATACGCTCGTGGACGAGACGCTCGCCAAGGGGCGCGGTGTGTTCCTGATGGGCGCGCACCTCGGCAGCTTCGAGATCGTGCGCGCGCTCGGCCGCACGCGGCCCGACCTGCGCGTGGTCGTGACGATGTACGAAGAGAACGCGCAGAAGATCAACGCGACGCTCGCGGCCGTGAATCCCGCGGCGAAGCCCGAAGTGATCGGGCTTGGCCAGGTCGGCTCGATGCTGAAGGTGCACGAGCGTCTCGACCAGAACTGCATGGTGGGCATGCTCGCGGACCGCACGCTGCTCGCCGACGACGCCGCCACCATGCGGCGCATGGCGTTTCTCGGCGAGCCGGCGGCGTTCCCGCTCGGGCCGCTCTACATGGCCGCGATGCTCAAGCGCCCGGTGCTCTTCATGACGGGTCTGTATCGCGGCGGCAATCGCTACGACGTGCACTTCGAAACGCTGGCGGACTTCACCGACGTGCCGCGCGAGGCGCGCCAGCGCGCCATCGACGCGGCGCTCGTGCGCTACGTCGCGCTGCTCGACCGCTATTGCCGCAAGGCGCCGTACAACTGGTTCAACTACTACGACTTCTGGCAGGGCGGCAGGCAGGGCGCGATGGTTGGAGCACCGGCATCGGCAACGGCGGCGGCAAGCGCCGCAGCCCGTGCGCCGGCCCCGGCCCCGGTGCGCCGCCGCGAAACGCGCCCCCATGCCGAGCTTCCCGTGCACGAGGTGACCGACGCATGAGGGCGAACCGCCGTTGCACAACCTTGCGCGCCCGCTGCCTGCGCGCGCTGGCGAGCGCCGCTTTCATCGCCGCGGCCACCATGACGGCGGCCGCGCCTGGCGTGCCGGCACAGGCTGCCGAAACCGCGCAGCCCGCCTGGACGCTCGACCGCCTGATGTCCACGCTCGCGCAGCACAAGTCCGGCCGCGCGAGCTTCACCGAGACGAAGTACCTCTCGATCGCCACGCAGCCTGTTGAGTCGTCGGGCGAACTCGTGTTCGTCGCGCCCGATCATCTGGAAAAGATCACGCAGAACCCCAAGCCCGAGCACCTCGTGGTGGACGGCGACATGCTGACCGTGAAGCGCGAGAACCACAAATACACGCTGGCGCTCGCGCGCTATCCCGAGCTGGGCGCGTTCATCGAGAGCATTCGTGCGACGCTCGCGGGCAACCGCTTCGCGCTGGAGCAGGTGTACAAGGTCGCGCTCACGGGTGAGGGCGACGACTGGACGCTCACGCTCACGCCGCTCGACTCGCGCATGCGCAAGGTGGTGAACACCATCACGATAGACGGCACGCGCGACGCGATGCGCAGCGTCGCGATCCAGCAGGCGGACGGCGATCATTCGGTGATGCGCCTGCACGCCCTTTCCGCGGACGCGAACTGATGGACCCGCGCGCCCATCCGGTCCTTGCGCGCGGCTTCGCGCTCGTGCAGCGCCGCGCCGTCGCGGTGTGGCTGCTGTGCCTCGTCGCGTGCGCGGTGGCGATCGGCCGCGCGAATTTCACCGCCGATCTCTCGGCGTTTCTGCCGCGCTCGCCGAGTCCCACGCAGCAAGTGCTCGTCGATCAACTGCGCGACGGCCTGGCGTCCCGGCTCATTCTGATCGGCATCGACGGCGGCTACGAGAGCACGCGCGCAGAGCTTTCGCGCCGCGTGGCGGCGAGCCTGCGCGCCGACCCGCAATTCGTGGCGATTCACAACGGCTCGGGCCAGAACGACGCGCGCGACGAGCAGTTCATGTTCGCGCACCGCTATGTGCTGAGTCCGGCGGTCACGCCGCAACACTTCTCGGAACAGGGGTTGCACGAAGCGCTGGGCGAGAGCCTCGATCTGCTGACCTCATCGGCGGGGCTCGTTGCCAAGGACCTGCTGCCGCGCGACCCGACGGGCGAAGTGGCCGCGATGGTCGGACAGCTCGACAGCGCGGCGCAGCCCGCGAGCCGCGGCGGCGTGTGGGCCTCGCGCGACGGCCGGCGCGCCGTGCTGGTGGCGCAAACGGCGGCCGCCGGCTCCGACACCGACGCCCAGTCGCACGCCATCGACGCCGTGCGCGCCGCCTTTGCCGCCGCCACGCGCAGCTTGCCCAATGCTTCGGCCTACCAGGTATCGCTGACGGGGCCGGGCGTGTTCGGGGTCGCCACGCGCGACGCCATTCGCCACGACGTCGAACGCCTCTCCACGCTGAGCCTCGTGCTGATCGTCGCGCTGCTGCTCACGCTGTACCGCTCGCCGCGCACGCTGGGGCTCGGGCTCTTGCCGGTGTTCTCGGGCGTAGCGGCGGGCATTGCCACGGTTTCGCTCGTGTTCGGCACGGTGCATGGCTTGACGCTCGGCTTCGGCACGACGCTGATGGGCGAGGCGGTGGACTACTCGATCTACCTGTTCGTGCAGTCGTCGCAGGGCGGTCCCCGCGGTGCGCCGCAGGGCCGCGAGACGATGCGGGCCTGGCTCGCCGCTTACTGGCCGACCATTCGCCTTGGCGTGCTGACCTCGGTGTGCGGCTTCGCGACGATGCTGTTCTCGGGCTTCCCCGGCCTCGTGCAACTCGGGCTCTATTCGATCGCGGGCCTCGCGAGCGCCGCGCTCGTCACGCGCTTCGTGCTGCCGCAGCTGTGCGGTGGCGCAGTCGCGATTCGCGATGTGTCGCGCATCGGCGCAGCGCTCGCGCGTCTGGCTCACGCCGCGCCGCGCCTGCGCTGGCCGCTCGCGGCGCTCGTGCTCGCCGCGCTGGCGTCCCTCTGGCTGCATCGCGACGACCTCTGGAGCCACGAACTTTCCTCCTTGAGCCCCGTGCCCGCCGCGAGCCAGGCGCTCGACACGCGCCTGCGCGCGGACGTGGGCGCGCCCGACGTGCGCTATCTCGTGGTGATTCCGGCCGCGAGCGAGCAGGCCGCGCTCGAAGGCGCGGAGAAGGTCGGCGCGCAGTTGCAGCCGCTCGTCGAGCGTGGCGTGCTCGGCGGCTTCGAGAGCCCCGCGCGCTACCTGCCGAGCGACGCCACCCAGCGTGCGCGCCTCGCGAGCCTGCCCGGCAAGGACGCGCTCACGGCGCGCCTGCAAGAGGCGATCAAGAACCAGCCGGTGGACGTGAGGCCCGACGCCTTTACGCCTTTCCTCGCCGACGTCGAGGCGGCGCGCAACGCGCCGCTCGTCACGCGTGCGGACCTCAAGGGCACGTCGATGGCGCTCGCCGTCGATGCGCTCCTGACCCAGCGCGATGGCCAATGGAGCGCCATGCTCGCCCTGCGCGCGCCGCGCAATGCACAGAGCGCACAGGCCGCGAATACGCCGAGCCTCAACGCCGGTTCCGTGAGCGACGCCGTCGCCCGCGCGGACGTGCCGGGTGCACTCTTCGTCGACCTGAAGGCCGAAGCCGACCGCATGTACGTGGACTACGTGCACGAAGACATTCGCCTCTCGCTCGCGGGTTTCGTCGTCATCGTCGTGCTGCTGGTGTTCTCGCTGCGCTCGTTCTCGCGCGCGGCGAGGGCGCTCGCGCCGCTCGTCGCGGCGGTGCTGGTCGTGGCGGCGGGATTCGCGCTGGCGGGCGTATCGCTCACCATCCTGCACCTGGTCGGCATGCTGCTGATCGTCGCGGTGGGCTCGAACTATGCGTTGTTCTTCTGCAAGCGCGACGACGCAGCGGGCATCACGCCGCGCACGCTCGTCTCGCTGCTCGTCGCCAATCTCGCGACGGTGGCGGGCTTCGGCCTGCTCTCGCTGTCTCATGTGCCGCTGCTCGAAACGTTCGGGCTGACGGTCGGGCCGGGCGCGATGCTCGCGCTCGTGTTCGCGGCGATTCTCGCGCCGCCGCTCGTGCACAGCGGCGCCGAGGCGCACGTGAGCGCCGATACCGGCGACGAGCGGCGGCCTGCTCGCCCGCGTAGCGAACGCGCCCAGATGACCCGCCCGCACGGAGGCCGCGCATGAACTCGGCTTCGTTGCGCGCTACGCATATGACGCCCGCGTCCGCCACGGCGCGCCGCTGGAAGCCGTCGCCCTACATTTACGGCGCGGCGGCGTTGCACGCGGGCGCCGCCGCCGCCGTGGTCGCACAGCCGCACGCGTGGCCGTGGGCCGCGGGCAGCGTGGTTGCCTCGCATCTCGCGCTGACCGCCGCGGGTCTGTGGCCGCGCAGCGCGCTGCTCGGCCCGAACTGGACGCGCCTGCCCGAACACGCGGCGCAGCGCATCGCGCTCACCATCGACGATGGTCCGGACCCCGAGGTGACGCCGCGCGTGCTCGACCTGCTTGACCGTTTCGATGCGCGCGCAACGTTCTTCTGCATCGGCGATCTGGCGCGCCGCTACCCGCATCTGGTCGAAGCGATCGCGGCGCGCGGCCATGCCGTGGAGAACCATAGCCAGCGCCATCGGCATACGTTTTCGCTCTCGGGGCCGCTCGTGATGAAGCGCGAGATCGCGGCGGCGCAGCGCACGCTCACCGAAATCGCGGGTACGGCGCCGCGCTTTTTCCGCGCACCGGCGGGCCTGCGCAATCCGTTCCTCGAGCCGGTGCTGTGCGGTCTCGGCCTGCACCTCGCGAGCTGGACGCGGCGCGGCTTCGACACCTGCGCGAAAGAGGCCGGCACCGTCACGCACCGTTTGCTCGATGGCCTCGCTGCGCGTGACATCCTGCTCGTGCACGACGGGCACGCGGCGCGCGACGCGCGCGGCAAGCCGCTCGTGCTCGACGTGCTGCCGCCGCTCCTGCGCGCCGCCGCCGAACGCCAGCTGCAGTGGACCACGCTGCGCGCGTGCCTCGACGGCGAAGCCGGTCAACCCTGATTCCACCGCTGCGCCAAATGGAACGACTGACGTGAAACCACTGATCCTTTCGCATTTCACCGCTACCAGCTGCCTCGGGCGCGGGCTCGACGCGACGCTCGACGCGCTGCGCGGCAAGCGTGGGGGCCTCGCGCGCTGCGACTTCGCGCGCGCGGACCTCGATACGTGGATCGGCGAGGTGGCGGGCCTCGACAGCGAGACGCTGCGCGCCGATCTCGCGGACTACGCGTGCCGCAACCACCGTCTCGCGCAGATCGGCTTCACGCAGGACGGTTTCGCCGAACACATCGAGGCCGCCGTCGCGCGCTATGGCGCCGAGCGGGTGGGCGTGTTCGTCGGCACCAGCACTTCGGGCATTCTCGAAACCGAAAACGCCTACCGGCAACGCGACCTGGGAAGCGGCGCGCTCAAGCCTGGCTTTCACTATGCGCAGACGCACAACCCGTTCGCGTTGGCCTCGTTCGTGCGCGCGTACTTCGGCCTGCGCGGCCCGGCCACGTCGATTTCTTCGGCCTGCTCTTCGGGCGCGAAGGTGTTCGGCTCCGCGCGCCGCATGATCGAGGCGGGGCTGATCGACGCGGCCGTGGTGGGCGGCGTCGATTCGCTCTGCCTGACGACGTTGTACGGTTTCAACTCGCTCGAACTCCTGTCGCGCGATCCTTGCCGCCCGTTCGACGTGAACCGCAATGGCATTTCGATCGGCGAGGCCGCGGCGTTCGCCTTCCTCGAGCGCACGCCCGACACGCTGGACGACGACGCGATCCTGCTGCTCGGCGTGGGCGAATCGAGCGACGCGCATCACATGTCGTCGCCGCATCCCGACGGGCTCGGCGCGCGCGCCGCGATGGCGCAGGCGCTTTCCACCGCGGGCGTGGCCGCCGGCGAAATCGGCTACATCAATCTGCATGGCACGGCCACGCCGAGCAACGACGTCGCCGAAAGCCGCGCGATCAACGCGCTGTTCGAGCGCACGCCGTGCAGCTCGACCAAGGGCGCGACAGGGCATACGCTCGGCGCGGCGGGCGCGCTCGAGGCCGTGATCGCGGCGCTCGCGCTGCGCCATCGCTTCGTGCCCGCCGGCGTCAACACCACGCAGCCCGACGCCGCGCTTGGCCTCGACTACGTGCTGGAAAGCCGCGAGGCGCCAATCGGCGCCGCACTGAGCAATTCATTCGGGTTTGGCGGCACGAACTGCAGCCTCCTGTTCGGCCGCGCGGACCGCGCACATCACGGATGACCGCCATGAGACTTTCCGCATTCATCGAAAGCGTCGGCGTGATCGGCCCGGGTCTCGCCAACTGGCCGCAGACGGCCGACGTGCTCGCCGCGCGCGCGCCCTACGCGAGCGCACGCACGGTGCTGCCGCCGCCGGAAGGGCTGCCGGCGGCAGAGCGCCGCCGCACCGGGGCCGTCGTCAAGACCGCGCTCGCCGTGGGCCACGAAGCCGTCGCGGCGAGCGGCCGCGATGCGACGACGCTCGCCGCCGTGTTCGCGGCCTCGGGTGGAGATGGTCAGAACTGCCACATAATCTGCGACGCGCTGGCCGGCGACGACCGCCTGCTTTCGCCCACGCGATTTCACAACTCGGTGCACAACGCGCCCGCGGGCTACTGGAGCATCGCGACGCGCGACCGGGCCGCATCGAACGTGCTGTGCGCGCACGACGGCAGCTTCGCGGCGGGGCTGCTCGAAAGCGCGTGCCAGGTGGCCGTGGACGGCGTACCCACCTTGCTGATCGCCTACGACGCCGACTATCCCGAGCCGCTGCACACGTTGCGTCCCGTGGCCGATGCATTCGGCGTCGCGCTCGTGCTCGCGCCGCAGGCGAGCGCGGCGACGCTCGCGCGCCTGGACATGACGCTCACCGAAGCGCTGGCGACGCCGCTCGCCTCGCCCGAACTCGAAGCGCTGCGCACGAACAATCCCGCCGCGCGCGTGCTGCCGCTGCTCGAAGCGCTCGCGTGCATGGACACATCCGGCCGGCCTGCGAGCGTGGTCATCGACTACATGCCGGAGTTGCGCGTGCAAATCGACGTCACGCCCCTGGACGCCTCTGGAGAGGGGGCATGACGACGCAAGCCACCCTGCCGGCTACGCTCGCGGACGTGATCGCGAACACCGCGCCGGGCGCGCCGCTCGACCGCGCGTGGATTGCGGCGCGCATCCCGCACAGCGGCGCGATGTGCCTGCTCGACGCGGTGCAGGCGTGGGACGAAACGCGCATCCGCTGCGTGGCGACCAGCCATCGCGATCCGCGCAACCCGCTGCGCTCGCGCGGCCGCCTCGCGGCGGTGTGCGGCGTGGAGTACGCGGCGCAGGCCATGGCGGTGCATGGCGCGTTGCTCGGCGCACTGGATGGCGCAGCCGCGGGGCGCCCGCGCGTGGGTTTTCTGGCGAGCGTGCGCAGCGTGGTGGCGCATGTCGAGCGCCTCGACACGCTCGCCGCGCCGCTCGCGATCGAAGCCGAGCGCGTGAGCGGCAGCGGCAATACGATACTCTATGGTTTTACGGTGCGCGGCGCGGGCCGCGTGCTGCTTACGGGACGCGCGGCGGTCATGCTCGACGCGTCCGCAGTCATTCGATGACAATACAAAAGGGAGCCCGATGATGAAATCCAAACGGTTCATACTTGCCGCGCTCGTGCTGGGCATGGCCAGCACGATGGCGCACGCCGACCTTCACGAAGTGAAGGAGAACATCAAGCACGACTCGAAGGAAGCGGCCACGAAAACCGGCCACGCCGCCCGCGACTTCGGCCACGCCACCGCGCACGCGGCGAAGACGGTGGGCCACGGCATCGCGCATGCGTCGCGCGAAGGTTACGAGGCCACCAAGCGCGCGACCAAGCGCGTGTTCCACAAGGACGGCAGCAGCGAAAGCAGCGAGAAGAGCCAGGCGTGAGGTGATTTTTGCTATGTGCCGGCGCGCGTAGTCGTTTACCCTCGCGACGACCCACGCGCCGCGCATCCCCGCCCACCCGGCGCACCTTCCCGTCCGCTCCCTGTTAACCAGCTCGCCGCCGGCTTCCCAACGCTTCAAGAATCGCGCCGCCCTTGCCGTTAACGCAGGGGCGGCGCAATCGCTCGCCTGACGGCGGGCGGTTTGCCGCGCACCACACTAGAGATCGAGCCGGCCGCGGGCGCTACCTGCACCACACGCACCGCGGCAACAAGAGGGGAAGAAGGTATGGTCTATTCCCAAGCGGCGGGAGCGTTCGGCGCAGCGGGATCAGGGGGCGGTCAGTCGGAGGTGTCGAGAGAATCGGACGGGGCAACCAGCGGCGCCGCGAGCGGAACAGACGCGGCGCTCGCCCAGGAGCGCAGCGTATTGCGGCTGGTGTCGCGCAGCATGCCGCTGCCGGAACTGCTGGCGGAGGTCTGCGGCCGCGCCGGGCGGCTGCTGGGCGCGGGCGCGAACTGCGCGGTCCTGCAACTCGATGCCGACGGCCAGCGCCTGCGCATCGGCAGCGCGCCGTCCTTGCCGGCGCAGTATCACGCCGCGTTCGACGGCACGCCGGTCGGTTCCGGCACGAGCCCGTCCGGCACGGCGATCGCCGAGCGGCGCACGGTATGCGTGGAGGACTACGAACTCGCGCACGAGTGGGGCGAGTACCGCCGCATCGCGCTCAACAGCGGCCTGCGCGCGGTCTGGACCACGCCCCTCGACGACGACAGCGGCGGCGTGCTGGGCGCGCTCGCCGTGTACCAGAGCCGGCCCTGGCGGCCCAGCGCGGCCGAGGAGGCGCTGCTGTGCGACATCGCCCGCAGCGTCGCGGCCATGCTCAACCAGCAGACCATGGCCGAGCGCCTCGCGCTCAGCGAAGAGCACCATCGCCTCGTGGTGGATCACCTCAACGAAGGCATCGTGATGCAGGCCCGCGACGACACCGTGCTCGCCTGCAACCGCAGCGCGCGGCGTCTCCTGCGCCTGCCCGAGGACGCCATCGGCCTGAGCATCATGAAGGTGATTCCGCGCGTGCTCGACGAAAGCGGCAAGCCCCTGCCCATCTCGAAGCGCCCGAGCATGAAGGCGCTCGAAACGGGCAAGCCGGTGCTCGGCGAGACGGTCGGCCTCGAACTCGCGGACGGCGAGATCGTCTGGGTGAGCGAGAACGTGCTGCCGATCTTCCGGCCCGGCGAAAGCGAGCCGATCTCCGTGGTGGTCTCGTTCACGGATATCGGGCCCGTGCGCGAGGCGCAGCAGCAATTGCGCTACCTCGCCACGCGCGACGCGCTCACGGGCCTGTACAACCGCACCTTCCTCGCCGAGCGCATGCACGCGATGCTGGAGCGCGCCACGTGTTCGGCGAAGCCGGCGCTGCTCTTCGTCGATCTCGACGGCTTCAAGAAGGTCAACGACACGGGCGGCCACGAAGCTGGCGACTCGCTGCTGCTCGACGTGGGGCGGCGCCTCACCGGCTGCGTGAGCGAGGCGGACACGCTCGCGCGCGTGGGCGGCGACGAGTTCGTGATCGCGGTGTGCTGCTACAAAAGCGTGGACGAACTCGTCGCGCTCGCGCAGCGCGTGCTCGGCGCGCTTGCCGCGCCGTTCGCGGTGGCGGGCAACGAGTACTACCTGGGCGCCTCGATCGGCATCAGCCTCTATCCCGACGATGGCCGCAGCGCCGCCGCGCTCATGCGCAACGCCGACTCGGCCATGTACGCGGCCAAGCAGCGCGGCACCAACCAGTTCCAGTTCTTCACGACCGAGCTGCGCCAGCGCCTGCAGCGCCGCTTCCAGATCGAGCGGGGGCTGCGCCGCGCGCTCGCTTCGGGCGAACTGCGTCTCGTCTATCAGCCGATCGTGGATGGCGAAAGCGGCCGCATGATCGGCGCGGAGGCGCTGCTGCGCTGGGAGAGCGAGGAGCTGGGCCAGGTCTCGCCGGTGGAGTTCATCGCCGTGGCCGAGGACACCGGCATGATCATCCCGATCGGCCAGTGGGTGCTCGAGCACGCGTGCCGCCAGGCCGCGCAGTGGCGGCGCCTCTTCGCGCCCGACTTCGTCATGGCGGTCAACTTCTCGCCACGCCAGATCGCGGACGGGCTGGTCGAGCAGGTGGAGGGGTGCCTCGCGCGCACGGGGCTCGCGCCCGATGCCCTCGAAGTGGAGATCACCGAAGGCATTCTCATGAGCGACAGCCAGAGCGTGCTGCCCCTCCTGCATGCGCTGAACGCCATTGGCGTGCGCATTTCGGTGGACGACTTCGGCACCGGCTACTCGTCGCTCGCGTATCTGAAGCGTTTTCCGCTGCATCACCTGAAGGTCGATCGCACGTTCGTGGCGGGCCTGCCCGACAACCGCGATTCCGTCGCGATCACCCAGGCCGTCGTGGCGATGGCGCATTCGCTCGGCATGCGCGTGACCGCCGAAGGCGTGGAAACGCCCGAGCAGGCGTCGTTTCTGCGCTCGCTGCGCTGCGAACGGCAGCAGGGCTACCTGTTCGGCAGGCCGGTGAGCGCTCAGGCCTGCGCGGCGCTGCTGCGCGAGCATGCCGCCGGCCGCGTGCGCGAGGGCGTGTGACGTCCTGATCCGGCACGGTCGTGCGGGAGCGGCAGGCTCAAGATTTCCCGCGCCAGGCCGTAGACGTTGGCAGGGAGCGGATGCCGGACGCATCGCGCCACACGTAAAGGACACGAGAGAATCATGGATAGCGGCTTCGCAATCGACGAACGAACCCGCCTGACAAGCACGAACCAGTTCGAGCTGCTGCTTTTCCGTCTCGGCGCGGCGCCGGGCAGCGAGGTTGGCGAAGTCTTCGGCATCAACGTTTTCAAGGTACGGGAAATCCTCAGCATGCCGGCGATCACGCCGATCGCGGCGTCGTCCCCCTACGTACTCGGCGCGGCGAACATCCGCGGCCAGGTGATGCCCGTGATCGACCTGCCGCGGCTCATGGGCTGCGAGCCGGCCACGGGCCGGAACATCCTGCTCGTGACCGAATTCGCGCGCTCTACCCAGGGCTTCGCGCTCGAAAGCGTGGACGAGATCGTGCGGCTCGAATGGAGCCAGGTGCTGACCGCCGACGTCACGATGGGCAACCGCGTGACGAGCATTGCGCGGCTCGAGAACGACCCCGAGAGCAAGAAGCTCGTGCAGGTGGTGGACGTGGAGCAGGTGCTGCGCGATGTGTTCCCGGCGCAGCACGGCGCGGTCGTGCCGGAAGACGTGGGCGAGCCCGCGATGATTCCGCCGGGCGCAAAGGTGCTGGCCGCCGACGACTCGGGTTTCGCGCGCGAGCTGATCGGCCAGAGCCTCAAGGCGCTCGGCGTGGAATACACGATGGCGAAGACGGGCCTCGAGGCGTGGAAGCAGCTCGACGCGATCGCGACGAGCGCGGAGCGCGACGGCGTGCGCGCGAAGGATCGCATTGCGCTCGTGCTGACCGACCTCGAAATGCCGGAGATGGATGGCTTCACGCTGACGCGCAAGATCAAGGCGGACCCGCGCACCGTGGATATTCCCGTGGTGATTCATTCGTCGCTCACGGGTACCGCGAATGAAGCGCACGTGAAGAACGCAGGCGCGAGCGGCTATGTGGCGAAATTCGCCGCTGGCGACCTCGCGGGTGCGATTCGCAGCGCGCTCGCCGGCAAGCCCATTTACGCCTGATTTCTTCAGCTTATGTTCGCGCCGGTGCGCAATGCGCCGGCGCGTCTTCCAACCCGATTCCTCATACCTGTGCCTGCCAGGCATGCCCTATGCGCGCTATCGAGCGCCACATTGTCGGCATAAATATCACGTTGTGATATGTTGCCTATAATGACTTGGCAGGTGCACTTATTTTGCGCGCTTGTGGCCATGTCGATGGCCGACTGTCTGCGCGAGGAGGAGGATCATGGGTGGCAATCTTTCCAACCCGGCACCGCTAGGCCTTGCCGGATTTGCATTCACCACGTGGATGCTAAGCATGATCAACGCGGGCTGGTACAGCGCCGATTCGATGGGCCTCGTGCTGGCGCTCGCGTTCGCATTCGGCGGCACGGCGCAGATGATCGCCGGCGTGATGGAGTTCCCGCGCGGCAACACGCTCGGCACCGTGGCGTTCCTGAGCTACGGCGCATTCTGGTGGTCCTTCGCGCTATTCGCCGCGTTCCTTGGCACGAAGGTGCCCGAGTCGTTCGTCGGCTGGTATCTGCTCGTCTGGGGCGTGTTCACCTTTTATATGTGGATTGGCTCCATGCATACGAGCACCTCGGTCCAGCTCGTGTTTCTCGCGCTCTGGATTACATTCGGACTGCTTGCAATCGGTATATGGAGTGGCATGACGATGATCACGCGGCTGGGCGGCTATGCGGGCCTCATCACCGCCGTGCTGGCCTTCTATGCCTCCGCGGCCATGGTGATCAACGAGAGCTTTGGGCGCATCGTGCTGCCCACGCATCCCTACGTCGCGCCGCAACCGCGTGCGGCTTGAGTGTTCCCGACGCCGCCGCGCCGTTGCGGCGCGGCGGCGCCTCATCCCGAGGAGTGAATCATGGATGAGCATCGGGTCTTTCCGCCGCCCGCGGAATGGACCGCAAAAGCATGGGTCGATCAGGCCGGATACGAAGCGATGTACCGCCGCTCGATCGAGGACCCCGAAGCATTCTGGGGCGAGCAGGGCAAACGGCTCGACTGGATCAAGCCCTATACCCAGGTGAAAGACGTGTCGTTCGCGAGCCGCGATCTGCACATACGCTGGTTCTACGACGGCACGCTGAACGCCAGCAGCAATTGCCTCGACCGGCATCTGGCGACGCGCGGCGATCGTCCCGCCATCATCTGGGAAGGCGACGATCCCAAGGTGAGCCGCACGCTCACGTATCGCGAGTTGCATGCACAGGTCTGCAAGTTCGCCAACGCGCTGAAGTCGCTGGGCGTAAAGCGCGGCGAGCGCGTGACCATCTATATGCCGATGATTCCCGAGGCCGCCGTGGCCATGCTCGCCTGCGCGCGCATCGGTGCGATCCATTCGGTCGTGTTCGGCGGCTTCTCGCCCGAGGCGCTGGCCAACCGCATTCAGGACTGCGCCTCGACCATCCTCATCACCGCGGACGAAGGCGTGCGCGGCGGCCGCACGATCGCGATGAAGGCCAGCGCCGACGACGCCATGGCGAAATGTCCCGACGTGACGACGTGCGTGGTGGTGCGGCGCACCGGCGGCAAGGTCGACTGGCGCGAAGGACGCGACCACTGGTATCACGATCTGATCGATCGGAGTCCTGCGGATTGTCCACCGGAAGCGATGAACGCGGAGGATGCGCTCTACATCCTGTATACATCCGGATCGACGGGCAAGCCCAAGGGCGTCGTGCATACCACGGGCGGCTATCTGACTTACGTGTCGCTCACGCATCAGTATGTGTTCGACTATCACGACGGCGACATCTACTGGTGCACGGCGGACGTCGGCTGGGTGACGGGGCACAGCTATATCGTGTACGGGCCGCTCGCCAACGGCGCGACCACGCTCATGTTCGAAGGCGTGCCGAACTATCCGGACAGCTCGCGCTTCTGGCAGGTCTGCGACAAGCACAACGTGCAGATCATCTACACGGCGCCGACCGCGATCCGCGCGCTCGTGCGCGATGGGGAAGGGCCGGTCAAGCGCACGTCACGCAAGTCGCTGCGGCTGCTCGGCACGGTGGGCGAGCCGATCAACCCGGCGGCGTGGCTCTGGTATTACGAGGTGGTGGGCGACAAGCGCTGCCCGGTGGTCGACACATGGTGGCAAACCGAAACGGGCGGCATCATGCTCACGCCGCTGCCCGGCGCGACCACGCTCAAGCCGGGCTCGGCCACGCGGCCGTTCTTCGGCATCCGCCCGGCTATCGTCGATGAAAAGGGCACCGTGCTCGAAGGCGCGGCGGCGGGCAGCCTTTGCATGCTCGACTCGTGGCCGGGGCAGATGCGCTACGTCTATGGCGACGCGGACCGCATGCGCCAGGTCTACTACAGCCAGTTCGAAGGCAAGTACTACACGGGCGACGGCTGCTATCGCGACGCCGACGGCGACTACTGGATCACGGGCCGCATCGACGACGTAGTGAACGTCTCGGGCCACCGGCTCGGCACGGCGGAGGTGGAGAGCGCGCTGGTCTCGCATGCCGACGTGGCCGAGGCGGCCGTGGTGGGCTTCCCGCATTCGCTCAAGGGGCAGGGCATCTATGCCTATGTGACGCTCAAGGCGGGCGTGGAGCCCAACGAAACGCTGCGCGCCGATCTGGTCGCGCTGGTGCGCAAGGAGATCGGGCCGATCGCCAGCCCGGACTGCATCCAGTGGGCGCCGGTGCTGCCGAAGACGCGCTCGGGCAAGATCATGCGCCGCATTCTGCGCAAGATCGCCGATGGCGATTACGACAATCTCGGGGACGTTTCAACGCTTGCCGACCCGCGGGTCGTGAAGGAGTTGATCGATCATCGCGTTGCGCATTGAAGTCACTGGCGCGTGAACAGGCGCCCCAGTTGCGGCTCGCTATCCTGCACCCCCGCGAGCCGCAGCGCGTGCCACGCCATCGCATAGTTGCTCGACAGCACGGGCTTGCCGGTCTGCGCTTCGATCTGCGGCACGAGCGCGGCCACGCGCAGGCTCGTGCACGACACGAACACCGCATCGGCATCGTCGTGGCGCGCCAGCGTTTCTATTGCACTGCGAATCGAATTCGCGTCGATGCGCGCCACCTCGTTGTCGTCCGCATGCTCGAACGAAGCCATGCGCGTGACGGTCACGCCGCGCGCCTCGATGTAATCGCGCATGAAGTCGTTGATGGTGCGCACGTAGGGCGTCAGCAGCGCCACGCGGCGCACCTCGAGCGCCTTTAGCGCGGCGAGCGCGGCCGTGATCGGCGTGGTGCAGGCAATCTCGGGCCGGGCCTCGCGGATGCGCGCCGCGACCTTCTCTTCGCCTATCACCATCGAAGCCGACGTGCAGCCGAATGCCACCACGTCGAGGCGCTCGCCGGGCAGCATGAGGCTCACGGCGGGGGCGATGCGCGCCTCGATTTCCGCGAGGCGCGGCGGCGTGATGTCCGGCGAATTCTCGAGGCGGCTCTCGTAGAATGCGACGCCCGGCTGGCGCAGCAGGTCGCGCCATTCGTATTCGATCGTGTGATCGGTGGCCAGCACCACGAGGCCGATTGCGGCGCGGCGGGCAATGCCGCCGTCGAGCGCGAAATCGAGCTTCGTGTAGGCATCCTCGTGATTTTGCGGCGGTGCGGTAATGGTCATCTCAGCGTCAGTCCCGTCATGTCGAGTTCGGGCTCGCGCCCGGCCATGATGTCGGCGAGCAGTTTTGCGGTGCCGCACGCCATGGTCCAGCCCATGTGTCCGTGACCCGTGTTCAGAAAGAGGTTGCGGTGGCGCGTGCGGCCGATCAGCGGCGTGCCCTCGGGCGTCATCGGGCGCAGCCCGGCCCAGTACGCCGGCTGCGTGTAGTCGGCGCCCTGCGGGAAGAGTTCGCGCGCCGCCTGCATCATCGAAGTGAAATCGCCGGGCGTGTGCCGCGTGTCGTAGCCCGCGAAATCCGCGGTGGCCGTGAAACGCAGGCGTGCGCCAAAGCGCGCCCATGCCACGAGATGGTTCTCGTCCACCCCGCCCATCTCGGGCGGGCGATGCTCGGGCCCGCACGGAAACGTGGCCGAATAGCCCTTCACAGGATAGACCGCGATGCGGTAGCCGAGCGGCCGCGCGAGGATCGGCGACCAGGAACCGAGCGCGAGCACGTAGTCGTCGCCCTGGATCACGCCGGCGCTCGTGCGCACGCCCGCAATGCGGTCGCCGGCGGCTTCGATGGCTTCGATCGGGACGTCGAACACGAAGCGCACCCCCATACGTTCGCAAACGTCCTTGAGCCCACGCGTGAAGCGGTGCGCGTCGCCGCTTGCGTCGCTGGGGCAATAGATCGCGCCCGCGATGCGCCCGCGCGCGTGGGCGAGCGCGGGCTCGCGTGCCGCGACCGCGGCGGCGTCGAGCGTTTCGAGCGGCAGTCCGTTTTCCACGAGGATCGACATGTGGGCGCGGCCGCGCTCGAACGAGGCGGCGTCGCGATAGAGATAGAGCAGGCCCCGGCTGATGAGGTCGTATTCGAGCTGCTCGCGCGCCGTGACCTCCTGCAGTTGACGCTGCGAATAGCGGCACAGCCTCACCTTGCGCGAGGTGTTCTCGCGCGAGCGCGCCTCGGTGCAGTTGAGCAGGAATTGCGCGCACCAGGCCCACATGTGCGGATCGGCCTTCAGGCGCAGGCGCAACGCCTGGCCCTCGACGAACAGCGATTTGAGCAGGATTTTCGGCGCGCGGGGCGAGGCCCACGTGTACGAGTGGCCCGGCGCGACGAGCCCCGCGTTGGCGAAACTGGTTTCGAGCGCAACGCCTGCGCGTCGCTCGATCACGGTGACGTCGCGGCCGTCGCGCGCGAGGTAATACGCGCTCGTGACGCCCGCGATGCCGCCGCCCAGTACGATGGTCTTCATTCGCGCCCCTCCGTGCGTGTATACAAAGTACCTTCACGCTGCCGCGAGCGCACGCAATTTGTATACGCGCATACCCTATGGCAGCTAAACGGTTGCATGCATCTATCATGGATAAGTCGTTATGCGCCGGTACCCATGCAAGCTGCGCGCCATGAGCGCGCAAGGCCTGCAGGGCATCGCACCGGACGAATTATTTCGTTTCGCTAACTGACCGCGCGGGCTCGCCTGCGTTGCGGCATCGCCCGGTCGGGTCCACGCTCAGGAGCCGCTCATATGAATCCTCAGAACAATGGCGCGCTGCACGCAACCCTCGCGCTCACGCTCTTTTCGCTCGCTGCGCTGGCGCCTGGACTCGCCCAGGCGCAGACCATCAAGATCGGCGTGCCGGTGCCGCTTTCGGGCAGCAGCGCCGCAGCAGGCACGGATATCCTGAACGGCGCGAAGCTCGCGGCCGCGAAGATCAACGCGGCGGGTGGCGTGCTCGGCAAGCAGATCGAACTCGTACCCGAAGACGACGCGTGCGACGCACAAACGGCGGTTCAGGCCGCACAGAAACTCGTGGACGCGGGCGTGGTTGCCGTGGCGGGCGGCTACTGCTCGAGCGCGGCACTGCCCGAATTGACCGCCTTCCACCGCGCCGGCATTCCCTACGTGCTCGATGCCTCGACCAATCCGAAGCTCACGGAAATGGGCTACGACAACGTGTTCCGCACGATTGGCCGTGACGACGAGCAAGGGCCTTTCGCGGCCAGCTTCATGAAGAATTCGCTGCACGTGAAGCGCGCGGCGGTGATCGACGACAACACGACCTATGCCAAGGGTCTCGCGCAGAACACCGTGGAATCGCTCAAGAAGATGGGCGTGGACGTCGTCTACGCCGACTCGATCACGCCGGGCCAGATGGATTATTCGCCGACGCTCACCAAGGTTTCCTCGCTCAAGCCGGACGTGATCTATTACACGGGCTATTTCTCCGAAGCGGGTCTGCTCGTGAAGGAAGCGCGTCAGGTGGGCCTGAAGATGACCTTCATGGGCGGCGACGGCACCAATGACCCCACGCTCATGAAGACGGCAGGGCCGGCCGCCGACGGCATGATCATCACGACGGCACCGCTCGCGCAGTTCCTGCCGGGCGCGCACGACTACCTCGATCAGTACACCAAGACCTATGGACAGGGGCCGGGGCCGTACTCGGTGTACGAGTACGACGCCGTGGGCGTGACCGCCAAGGCCATCGCCGACGGCAAATCGGCCAAGCCCGCCGACATCAGCACCGCGCTGCACAAGATCACGAACTACCAGGGCGCCACGGGGACGATCGGCTTCAATCCGAAGGGCGACCGCAGCCGCGCCGTGTACATCACGGTCGTCGTGCACAACGATCAGTTCGAGCCTTACCAGCGCCAGGATGCCAACGGCAAGTGGGTGGCAATGAAGTAAGCGCCCCGGGCCGCTCATGAGCACCTTTTTCCAGTTCGTCATCGAGGGGCTGACGATCGGCTCGTTCTACGCGCTCGTCGCCCTCGGCTACACGATGGTCTACGGCATCATCCGGCTCATCAACTTCGCACACGGGGATCTCTTCATGGTGGGCGCGTTCGTGGGCTGGACCGCGCTCGCAGTGCTGGCGGCCGCGCGCCTGCCGCTCGCGCTCGCGCTGTTCGTGGCCTTCGCGGCGGCCATGCTCGCGACCGGCGTGCTCGGCGTGGCGATCGCGCGCGTGGCCTATCAGCCGTTGCTGCGCGCGCCGCGCCTGTCCATTCTCATTACGGCGCTGGCCGTTTCGCTGCTGCTGGAGAACGGCGTGCTGATCGCCTACGGCGCGGGCTTTCGCACCTACCCGCACCTGCTCACGCATACCGGCTTCGACGTTGCGCAAGTGCACATCACGTTTGCGCAGATCGGCATTATCGCGGCCAGCTTCGCGCTGATGATCGCGCTGTATTTGTTCGTACACCATACGTTCGTCGGCACGGCCATGCGCGCACTCGCCATCGACCAGGATGCGGCGCGGCTCATGGGCATCGACGTCGAGCGGCTCATCCAGCTCACGTTTTTCATCGGCTCGGCGCTCGCCGCGGTCGCCGGCGTGATGGAAGGGCTCTTCTACACGCAGATCAACTTCTTCATGGGCTTCGTGCTCGGGCTGCGCGCGTTCACGGCGGCCGTGCTCGGCGGCATCGGCAATATTCCGGGGGCCATGGTCGGCGGCTTCCTGATCGGCTTGCTGGAGGCGTTCGGCGCGGGGTATGTGTCCTCCCAATGGACCGACGTGTTCGTGTTCGGCGTGCTGATCGCCGTGCTCGTGGTGAAGCCCACCGGGCTGTTCGGCGAACGCGTGGTCGAGAGGATGTGAGCCATGCGCGCGCGGGCCACGGACACCTCATGGGTAGCTTCCGGCGTGCTGATCGCGTTGGCGATCGCGCTGCCCAAGTTCGCGAGCGGCTATATCGTCGATGTCGGGCTCACCATCCTCACCTACGCGATTCTGGGCCTCGGCTTGAACATCGTCGTGGGCTATGCCGGCTTGCTCGACCTCGGCTACGCGGCGTTTTTCGCCATCGGCGCCTATACGACGGCGCTGCTCGAAACGCTGCTGCACTTCTCGTTCTGGGCGACGCTGCCGTTCAGCCTGGTGTTCGCGGGCGCTTCCGGTGTCGTGATCGGCTATCCCACCTTGCGTCTGCGTAGCGACTATCTCGCCATCGTCACACTCGGCTTCGGCGAGATCACGCGCATCGTCGCCACCAATCTCGACATTACCGGCGGGCCGAACGGCATTTACGGCATCGAGCCGCCGAACCTGTTCGGCTTCGAGTTCAGCTCGCCGCGCTCGGTGTACGTGCTGGGCATGGCGTTCTTCATCGTCGTGCTGGTGTTCGCCGTGCGGCTCGGACGCTCGCGCCTCGGGCGCGCGTGGACCAGCATCCGCGAGGACGAAGCCGCCGCCGAGGCGGTGGGCGTCGCGACCCTGCGCGTGAAGATGCTCGCGTATGTGATCGGCGCGCTGATCGGCGGTCTCGCGGGCAGTCTGTTCGCCGCGCGCTTCGGCACGATCGACCCCACCGCGTTCACCTATCTGCAGTCGGTGACGATCCTCATCGTCGTCGTGATGGGCGGACGCGGCAGCATTCCCGGCGTGATACTCGGCGCGCTGATCGTCGCGGGGCTGCCGGAAATGCTGCGCTTTTTGAACCTGTGGCGTATTTTCGGCTTTGCCGTGGCGCTCGTCGTGCTCATGTTGTTGCGCCCGCAAGGACTGTGGCCCGCGCGCGTGAGGCGCGCCGCGCCGCGGCCCGAGGAAGAGACGGTGGCGCACGAAGCGGAAGCCGCGGAGGCGGCGGGCAAGGAAACCGAGGCGGCCGTTTCCATCGCCGATAGCGGCGGCCTCGAAGCTGCCGCCGCGCGCGAGACCCTGCTCGAGGTGCATGACCTCGAGCGCCGCTTCGGCGGCGTGCGTGCGATCGGCGGCATCACCTTCCAGGTGCGCAGCGGCGAGATTCTCGCGTTGATCGGCCCGAACGGCGCGGGCAAGACCACGGTGTTCAACTGCCTGACGGGCGTGATCCGCCCGAGCGGCGGCCGCCTCGTCTGGCGCGGCGAGCCGCTTGGCGGCGGCGCGCCCCATCGCAACGTGCATCGCGGCATTGCGCGCACGTTTCAGGGCATTCGCCTGTTCAACCATATGAGCGCGTTCGAGAACGTGCTGATCGGCATGGATCATCGTTTGCACACGGCCCTCGTGGCGGAACTGGTGGGCACGCGCGCGGCGCGCGCCGAGGCGGCCGAGCACGGCGCGCTCGGGCAGCGCTGGCTCGATCTCGTGGGGCTAGGCGCGCGCGCGAGCGAATATGCCTCTGACCTCCCGTATGGCGATCAGCGCAGGCTGGAAATCGCCCGCGCGCTGGCGAGCCAGCCACGCCTGTTGCTGCTCGACGAGCCCGCCGCCGGCATGAACCCAACCGAAAAGCACGCGTTGATGGCGCAGATCCGCGGCATCCGCGACCTCGGCGTGACGGTGCTGCTGATCGAGCACGACATGGCGCTCGTGATGGGCGTGTCCGACCGCATCATCGTGATGGACCATGGCGAGATCATTGCGCAGGGCACGCCCGCGCAGATCCAGAACGACCCGGTGGTGATCGACGCCTACCTGGGCACGGCCGAGGAAGACGACGGGCCCGACGCCACGGACGGGGAGAAGTCGCTATGGGGGTAGACGCGGCCGGCAAACTCCTCGACGTTCGCGACCTGCGCGTGAACTACGGCAACATCGAAGCGCTGCATGGCGTTTCGCTCGATGTCGGGCCGGGCGAGATCGTCGCGCTGCTCGGGGCCAACGGCGCGGGCAAGACCACGACGCTGCGCACCATCTCCGGGCTGCTGCGTCCGCGCGGCGGCAGCATCGCGTTCGAGGGGCAGGCGCTCGTCGGGCTGCCGTCGCATCGCATCGTCGCGCTCGGGATCGGGCACGTGCCGGAGGGGCGCCGTATTTTCGGCGGCTTGACGGTCGAGGAGAACCTGCGCCTGGGCGGCTACCTGTTGCGGCGCGACGCCGGCGCGCTCGACCAGGGTATTGCTCAGGCCTACGAAACGTTTGGCCGGCTGCGCGAACGCAAGGACCAGCTCGCCGGCACGCTGAGCGGCGGCGAGCAGCAGATGCTCGCGATTGCGCGCGCGCTCATGCTCAAGCCCAAACTCGTGCTGCTCGACGAGCCTTCCATGGGGCTCGCGCCCAAGCTCGTGCGCGCGATCTTCGAAGTGATCGCACGCATCAGCCACGCGGGCACGGCGGTGCTGCTCGTGGAGCAGAACGCGCGCCAGGCGCTGCGCATCGCGAACCGCGCCTATGTACTGGAAGGCGGCCGCGTGGCGCTCGCGGGTTCGGCCCATGAACTGGCCGACGACAACCGGGTGCGCGCCACCTATCTCGGCGGCAGCGCGGCGGCGCAGGAGGGAGGCGCCGTCTAGGCAGCGGAATCGGTTCTCTGGAATATCCATTATACATATAGATAATCATTATCGTTCGCATTAGCAATTAATCGTCATCCGATGCAAAATACGAGGCACGGCGTGGCGCGATGCGCAGGGTATAAATTGCGCAAAACAGCTATTTTTCTGGAAAATCAGCGAAGAAATTTTCGATCGTGGATCAGATCTGGCGGCAACGGCCTGAAGTCCCGCACCGCAAGCCCGAACGGCCAATCATGGCGGCAAGCTCCGAATACGACGCTGCCCATCGGGGATCGTGGTTTTCGCACGACCAGGGGCGGTTCGTCTTTACGGAGGGCGGGGTGCTGCGGGTGACGACGCCCATCGGCATGTGGACGCTCGGGCCGCAGCGCGGAATGTGGATCGCGCCGCGCGTGCGCCACGAAATGATCGCGACGAGCGCGGTGAGCCTGCATAGCGTGTCGTTCGAGCCGGAGGCGTCGCCGTGGCCGGAATCCGCATGCCACGCGGTGCGGGTTTCGCCGCTGTTGCGCGAACTGGTGGCGGCGCTGGTCGAAGACCGCCAGCGCGGCCCCGAGTGCCGCTACGCGCTCATTGCACCGCTGTTGCTCAGCGAAATGCGCGATGCGCGCGAGGCCTCGGGCGGCGGGTTGCCGCTGCCGCTCGACCGGCGTTTGCGGCAGATCTGCGATTTCCTGCTGGCGGCGCCGGCCAACGGCGACTCGCTCGCGACCTGGGGCGAGCGCGTGGGGGCGAGCGAGCGCACGCTCGCGAGGCGCTTCAAGAACGAGACCGGGTTGACGTTCGGCCACTGGCGCCAGCAGCTGCGCATCGTCGAAGCCGTGTCGAAGCTCGCCCAGGGCGTGCGCGTGGCGGAGATCGCGGCCGAACTCGGCTATGCGAATTCGAGCGCGTTCATCTCGATGTTCCGCAAGACGATGGGCGAGCCGCCCCAGCGGTATCTGAAAAGCGAGCCGCGTTGAAGGCGTGTGCCGTTGTCGCGGCGCGCGTCACATCTGCTTGAACAGGTGCGCGTACTGGCGGCTCACGTCGAGGGCGCCCGCGTGGCCGCGCAACCGCAACGTCATCTTCCCGATCGCGCTGACCGAGGCGCATTCCACCTGGTCCACGTTGACCACCGTGCCGCGGTGAACCTGCCAGAAGCGCGCCGGGTCGAGTTGCGCGCATAACTCGCGCAGGCTCGTGCGGATCAGCAATTCGCCGCTGCGCGTCGTGACCACGACATATTTGTCGGCGGCTTCGAAGTACAGCACATCTTCCACCGGCACCATGCGGATGTCGTTGCCGCTGGAGGCGCGCAGATACCGCAGCGGCGCCCCGCGCGGGGCGCTATCGGCATTGCCCGCTCGCGCACCGGCGCGCGCTTCGCGAACGTCCTGGGTGATCGTTTCCAGCTGGCGCAGCACGCGTTGCAGATCGGCCTGCATCTGCGGTGCCTCGGCGTCGTTCGCCGGCGAGCGCGCGAGCCGGGCGCGCAGGCGCTCCACCGTGCGCGCGAGCCGCGCAGCCTCCACGGGCTTGAGCAGATAGTCGATGGCCGCGGCCTCGAAGGCTTCGAGCGCATAGGCGTCGTAGGCGGTCACGAACACGATTTGGGGCGGCGCGGCGAGATTCGCGCAGGCGCGCGCGACATCGAGGCCGGTCGCGCCCGGCATGGCGATGTCGAGGAACGCGACGTCGGGCGCGAGCGCGCCGATGCGTTCGATGGCTTCCTCGCCGTTGCTGGCCGTCGCCACGATGCGCAGTTCCGGCCACACGGCGGCGAGTTCGCGCTCCAGGGCGGCGGCGATCAGCGGCTCGTCCTCGGCGATCAGTGCGGTCGGGGTGTCGGGCGAGCGGCGCGGGGCGTCGCTGTGTTGCGCCGTATCGGCGGGCGCGTGGCGTTTCATGATCCGGACTCCTGCACGCTCACGCCAACGGTGTCGCGCAGCGGCAGCCGGACCTGCGCAACGAGGCCATGCGGAACGTTCTCGATCAGCGTGAGCGACGCCTGCTCGCCGTAGAGCGCCGCAAGCCGCTCGCGCACGTTCACGAGCCCGACGCCCGCGCCCTGGGTGCCCGGCGTCGCGCCGAAGCCCGGGCCCGTATCGGTCACGCTCAGTTCGACATGCTCACCGTCGCGCCGGGCGAGGACGTCGATTCTGCCGCCCTCGAGCGCTCCCTGAATGCCGTGTTTGAGCGCGTTCTCCACGAGCGGCTGCAACAGCATGGGCGGCACCGGGAGGTCGGCGCAATCGCGCGGCAGGTCGAGCGCATAGGCGAGGCGCGGGCCGATGCGCATGGCGTGCACGGCGAGCATCGAGTCGAGCACCTTGAACTGCACCGCGAGCGTTTCGCTTTGCGCGCGCGAGGCCTCCAGCGTCGCGCGCAGGAAGCGGTTGAGGCTCGCGAGCAGCTCGCGCGCACGCGGCGGGTCGGAGGCGATCAGGCTGTCGAGCGTCGCCAGCGTGTTGAAGAGAAAGTGCGGCTCGATCTGCGCCTGCAGCGCCTGCAGGCGCGCACTGAGCGCCGTGCGCTCGGCGGCTTCCTTTTGCCATGCCGTGCGCGCGACCTGTTCGCTCAACTCGGCTATGCGCGTGCGCGACCAGCCGTACCAGGTCACGAGCAGCGTGGCGGTCAGCGCGATCCAGCCGGTGAGCGCGAGATCCTTCGTCGCGAACGCGTTGTGCAGGCCGATGCCGAGCACCACGCTCGCAATGCCGCGCCCGAGCGACGCGCCGAGCACGATGGCGAGCACCATCGCGAGGGCGAGCCGCGGGCCCGTGAGCGCATTGTGGCGTTGCAGGAAAAAGCGGCCGACGTCGAGCAGCAGCATGATCGACAGCCCGATCGCCTGGCTGAAGACGAGGTTGTCGATGAATCGCTCGTGCACGCCCGCGGCGGTGAGCGCGACCGCAATCAGCGCGTTGCCGATCACGACGATCACGGCCTCACGCGCGAATCCGGCGAGCAGGACATTGGCCGCCGGCGCGGGGAGGCGGGCGGCGGCGTTCGGAAACTCGACGTGCGTGCCAGGAATCATGCGATCCAGCTCGTGACGATGAGGTTGAGCAGCCGGTGCGGCGTCGCAATGGCAGCGAGACCGGCCGCGATGAGACTGAAGAACGAACCGCGCATGGCGAGGCGATGGCCGCGGACGTTGCCGTGGCGGATCGCCCAGATGGCGCGCCCGACGCTCGCGAACGTCAGCAGCGACAGGCCGTGCACCCAGGACAGATGCCCCGGATGCAGCTCGCGGATGTCGAACGAGCTGAGCGCGGCGGCGAACATCGTCAGCGCCCAGAGGCGGCCGAGCCATTTGTGCCGCGCGCTGCCCTTTTCGGTCAGCATGACGGCGGTTCCGAGTATGACAGAAAGCGTTGCGGCGACGACGTGCGCGGCAATGATGGCAGACATGCGGCTCTCCTTGGCGGGGCGAGCGGGGGCGATGTCTGCAGTGTGGTGAGTGGGGGCGGGACGGGCGAGGGGGATGCGACGAAGCGCGGGGAAACGGGCGCGAACGGGAATTCGGTGGCGCGAACGGTCGGCAGGCGAAGCGCACGGCGCCACTCAATCCGGCGGCGCGCTTTCGATTTCCCGCAGGATCTCGTCGTACGGCGCCGGCTTGACCAGATGCCGGTCGAAGCCCGCATCGCTCGCCGCCTGGCGGTCGCGCTCCTGGCCGTAGCCCGTAAGCGCGATCAATTGCACGTGGGCGGTGGCCGGCTCGGCGCGCAGCGCCTTCGCCAGCGCATGGCCATCCATGCCGGGCAAGCCGATGTCGAGAATCGCCACGTGGGGCAGGAAGCTCTGCGCGAGCGCGAGCGCGCTCGGACCGTCGTGCGCGACGCGCACCTCGTGGCCTTCGAGTTCCAGCAGCATGAGCAGCGAGGAAGCGGAATCGACGTTGTCGTCGGCGATCAGCACGCGGCGGCGCGCGGGCTCAGTCTGGTGCCCCGCGCCTTGCGATTTGCCGAGCGGCGCTTCGCATTGCGGCACCCGCGCGAGCGGCAGACGCACGACGAATTCCGAGCCGTGCCCCAGCCCGTCCGAATGCGCGCTCACCGAGCCGCCATGCAGTTCCGCGAGTTCGCGCACGAGGGCGAGGCCGATGCCGAGGCCGCCGTCGGCGCGCTTCACGGCTTCGCGCGACTGCATGAAAAGCTCGAACACATAGGGCAGCTCGTCGGGCGCGATGCCGATGCCATTGTCGCGCACGCGAATCAGGATCTCGTAGACATCCGCTTCGAGCCGCAGCGCGATCTGGCCGCCTTCGGCCGTGTACTTGGCGGCGTTGGAAAGCAGGTTGCTGATGATCTGCGCCACGCGTATCGCGTCGCCGGTCACGTGGCACGGCTCGCAGTCGATCTCGACCGTGAGCGTTTGCGATTTCGCGTCGAGGAAGGGCCGGCTCGTTTCCACGGCGACCTGGACGATCTCGCGCAGGTCGAGCGTGCTCATCTGCAGCGCGATCTTGCCGTGCGAGATTCGCGAGACGTCGAGCAGGTCGTCGACGAGGCGGCCGAGATGCTCGACCTGGCGGCTCGCGATCTGCCGCGCGTCGGCGCGCATGGTGTCGTTCGCGCCGTGGCGCGGGTCGAGCAGTTCGATGGCGTTGCGAATCGGCGCGAGCGGATTGCGCAGTTCGTGCGCGAGCGTCGCGAGGAAGCGGTCCTTGCGGCGGTCGGCGTCGCGCAGCGCCTTTTCGGCAGCGTAGAGGCGCAGGAGCGCGCGCACGTTCGCCACCAGCTCGGCGGGCTCGACGGGCTCGGTGAGGTAGCTGTCGGCGCCGCCGTCGAGCGCGAGAATCTTGTCGCGCGTCTGCACCGCGGCGGCGGAGGTCTGCAGCACGAGCGTGGAGTTCGTCTCCGGGTCCGCCTTGATGAGGCGGCACACCTCGATGCCGCTGATGTCGGGCAGCTTCACGTCGAGCAGGACGATCGCAGGCGCCTGTCCGCGCACGGCTTCGAGCGCGGCCTGGCCCGTCGCGGCTTCGATCACGGCGTAGCCGGCGTGGCGCAGCACGCGCGACTTCACGTAGCGCGCGCCTTCGTTGTCGTCGACGTTGAGGATGAGTGTGGCGTGCGCGTTCATGGCGCCGCGTCCCCGGAGATCTCGGGTTCGTTCTCGACGGACATGGCGAGGCGCACCGGCAGGTTCAGGCGGAACGTCGAGCCCACGCCGGGCTCGCTTTCCACGCCCACTTCGCCGCCCAGCAGCGCCGCAAGCTTGCGGCACAGCGGCAGGCCAAGGCCCGTTCCCTTCACGCGCTGCTGGAGGCGGTTCTGCACCTGGCCGAACTCCTCGAAAATGATCTGGTGGTGCTCGGGAGCAATTCCGATGCCCGTGTCGGCGACGAAGAAAGTGATGCGCGCTTCGTCGCCGTCGCCGGGCATGCACTGGGCGCCCACGCGAATCTGCCCGCGCTCGGTGTACTTCAGCGCGTTCGAAACGAAATTGCGCAGGATCTGCGTGAGTTTGGGTTCGTCGGTGTAAAGCTGCGGCAGGCCTGCGGTGGAGCCGAATTCGAGCGTGACGTCGGGCGTGTCGAGCAGCGGCATGAGCATCGTGCGCAGCGCGGCGAAGAGGTCGGCGGGCTCGAACCACGAGGGCACGACTTCGGTCTTGCCGGCTTCGATCTTCGCGAGATCGAGCAGGTCGTTCACGGTCTCGCCCAGGCTTTCCGCAGACGAAAGAATCAGCTTGACCTGGCGTTCCTGCTCTACGCTCAGGTCGCCGTCCAGCCGGTTGAGCAGCAGGTTGGCGAGCGCGCGGATCGAACTGAGCGGCGTGCGCAGCTCGTGGCTCATGTTCGAGAGAAAGCGCGTTTTCATCATGTCGGCGCGGCGCAGTTCCTCGGCGCGCTCGTCGAGTTCGGCGTAGAGCGCCACCACGCCGCGGTTGGTCGCTTCCAGCTCCTGCGTGAGGCGCGAGAGTTCTTCCTGGCGCTCGCGCAGTTCGTCGAGCGCCGTCACGAGTTCGCGGTTCTGCTGCTGCAGTTCTTCGAGCGAGTCGCCGTGTGCGCCTTCCTGCGGACTGCGTGCAGCCAGTTCGCGCACGATGCGCTCGAGTTCTGCGCCGCTCGCCTCGCTGCGCTCGTGCGGCAAGTCGCGCGCCATGGTGACGGTCGTGCCGCCGGCCGACGAGCGAATCTCGAAGCGGTCCATCAGACGGCGGCTGCCCGTGATGCCGAGGCCCATGCCGCCGGGCGATCGCCAGGTGCCGTCGAGCACGGCTTCGAGCTCGCGCACGCCGGGGCCCTGGTCGCTCACCTGCACGGCGAGCGCTTCGCGCGGCCGCTCGCCTTCCAGCGCGAAGGCGACTTCGCCGCCGCCCGCATATTCGAACGCGTTGCGGGCGATTTCGGAGACGGCGCTCGCAATGCGCGTCTGGTCGAGCGGCGAGAAGCCGAGCCCGGCGGCCAGCTCGCGCGCGCGGCGGCGCGCGGCGACGACGTCCTGGGCGGTTTCCAGCCGGATGCGCAGCAGGGGCTTATTCATGGTTCAACTGTACTCCGGGGCGTGCGCGCACGACGACGACGGTGGCGTCGTCGCGCCGGCGCGCGAAGTCTCGGTAGAGGACGGCCGCAATCACGACGGCGGGCTGGTTGGCGAGTCCGGGCCAGGCGGCGAGGTCCCAGCGGGTGGCGATGCCGTCCGAATGCAGGACGAGCAGCGCGTTCTCGCTCCACGTCAGTTCGAACTCCTGGATGCCGCGCATCGTGTGGCCCACGATGCCGTTGCGCGAGACGAGCTGATAGCACTCGCGCGCGGACGGTGCTGCGCTGGCGGGCCGATGCGTGTGGCCGCCTGAAACGCGGTTATCGATGGGGCGGCCCGCGCCATACGCGACCGCCGAGATGTTGCCCGTGCCGCAGAACGCGAGCGCGCCGCGCGCCAGATCGATGCGCACGAGCGCGAGCGCCGCGCCGCGCGTGGGGCGCAGGGCCGCGTGCGAGAGTTCCATCAGCGCGGCGGGTGCGAGGCCGGCGCGGCGGCGCAGCACGTCGAGCGCGGCCACGGCGGCCACGTGGGCTTCGGCGCCGTGGCCGAGGCCGTCGGCGAGTGCGAGCGTGAGGCCGCTCTGGTCGGCCTGCGCCCGCCAGCCGTCGCCGCTGACTTCCTCGCCGGGGTGTGGCACGCACACGGCGCCGACCTCGGGGCCGGTGAATGCCGCGCGCGCGGCGTTGCCGCCGCTTTTCTGCACCAGCACGCGCAACACGGTGCCTACGCCCGGCTGCGAGTAAATGGCGAACTGGTTCGAGAGCCGCCGGATCGCGCCGAGCCCGGTGCCGGTCGTGCCGGTCGTGGAGTGGCCGTCGGCGAGCGCGGTGCCCACGTCGGGCATGCCGGGGCCGCTGTCGAGCGCGATCAGCTCCACCGCGCCCTCCAGCGCGCACACGAGCAGTTCGCCGTGGCCGGCATGCTTGAGGATGTTGGTGGCCGCTTCCGTGAGCACGATTGCGAGGCGGCCGGCGTCGGTCTCGCCGAGCGCGGCAATGCGCGCGGCTTCGCTGGCGCCGCGGCGTGCAAAGGCGACGCCGCTGGCCTCGCCGATCTCGAAGGAGCGGTGGGTGCCGCCGGCTGAACCGGCCGCACCGTCTAGCGTACTTTCCATTTCGTGATGGTGACCGTCGTGCCGCCACCCGGAGTCGATTCGATCGTGAAGTCGTCGCACAGGCGCCGCGAACCGCCCAGGCCGAGGCCCAGGCCATTGCCGCTCGTGAAGCCGTCCTGCAGCGCGCGCTCGATGTCAGCAATCCCCGGACCCTGATCGACGAACGAGAGCTGCAGTCCCACGCGCACGCCTTTTTCCAGCACTTCGAGGCGCGCATCGCCGCCGCCGCCATGCTGCAGCGTGTTGCGTGCGAGCTCGCTCGCCGCCGTCACGAACTTGGTCTGTTCGATGAGCGAGAAACCCTGCGCGATGGCGGCGTCGCGCACGATCTGCCGCAGCCGGACGATTTCCTCGTCCGATCTCAGGCTCACCTGGGCCGCAAGCCTGCCGGTCGTGTCGTTGCTATTCATGATCGAACGCAAGAGACGTGCTAGCTAACGGAGTAATGGGACTCAACGGAGCTCACGCTGCTTGAGCAGCGCCATGCCTTTTTCGACGTTCAGCGCGGTGCGCACGCCCGACAACGTGAGGCCGAGCTCCACCAGCGTGATCGCCACGGACGGCTGCATGCCGACCACCACGGTCTGCGCGTCGAGCACCATCGCCATGGCGGCCGTGTTGCCGATCATGCGGCCGATGAACGAGTCGACCACATCGAGCGTCGAGATGTCGATCAGCACGCCCTTGGCCGACTCTTTGACGATGCGCTCGGTGAGGTCGTCCTGCAGTGCGATCGCGAGGCGGTCGTGCATGTCCACCTGGATCGTGACGATCAGGCAGTCGCCGAGGCGCAGAATCGGAATGCGTTCCATCGTGTGCGGTTCCCGTGCTTCAGTGGCGCTGCGTGGCGCTCAGGCCGTGGCCTTCGGCGAGAGGATGGTCGCGCCGATGCGCTGCAGCGCGATGACGAAGGCGTCGGCGAGCGTGGACTTGGTCGTGACGTTGGTGAGATCGACGCCCAGGTGCACGATGGTCTGCGCGATCTGCGGGCGGATGCCGCTGATGATGCAGTCCGCGCCCATGAGGCGCGCGGCGGCCACGGTCTTGAGCAGATGCTGCGCGACGAGCGTGTCGACGGTGGGCACGCCCGTGATGTCGATGATCGCGAGGCCCGCGCCCGTGTCGACGATCTTCTGCAGCAGGCTCTCCATGACGACCTGGGTGCGCGCGGAATCGAGCGTGCCGATGAGCGGCAGCGCGAGGACGCCTTCCCAAAGCTGCACGACGGGTGTGGAAAGCTCGAGCAGCTCTTCCTGCTGGCGCGCGATGATCGCTTCGCGGCTCTTCTGGAAAATGTCGGTGGTATAGAGGCCGAAGCCGTCGAGCAGCAGGCTCACCTGCCAGCTCAGCTGGGCGAGTTCGGCGGGATCGTGCGCATAGGCCGAGCGCAGGCGCGCGTAGAGCGGCTCCTTGAAGGAGAACACGAAGGTGGCCGTTTCGACCGGCGTGTAGCCCTGACGCGCGCGGTGCGCCGACAATTCCGCGAGGAACGCGCGCACCGGCTCCCACTCCGGGCGGCCCGAGTCGAAGGTTTCGGTGTTCGGCAGCGTGTCGAGAAAGACGTTGAGGAACGCGGAGAACTGCTCGCGAATTTCCCCTTCCATCGCGAGGCCGCGGCGCAGCGCGATCGGCAGATGCAGGCGCAGCCATTCGACGAGCAGCGTGTCGCGATGCTGGCCGAGGATGTCCGCAATGCGAACCTGTTCCGGTGTGTTCATGCGATCTCCTGAGCGATGGGGCGCGCCTCGTCTTCGAGACGAACCGCTGAACCTTACACGATCGAATCGAGTCGATCCCGATTGCATTGCAATTGAACCGATTACGCGGGCAGGCAAGGCGAGCGAACGGGCGGGCGTGCGGCTGCATGCGTTTTTCGTGCCCGCTTGCCCGCGCAACGACTGCTGGGCCTGGCGCGCGCGGGCCCCTCCGCTTTGCCGTGACGCGCGTGTAGTTTTTACAGGGCGGAAGTGGCGTGCGGGTGCGCAAGCGTGGCTGCGGGCGGGTCCGGGCGCAATGCCACGACATGGTATGTGTCTTGCTTCACCGTAACGCCAATCACAATCCGGTCCGCACCGAGGAGCACCGCAGCCATGGAGCCCGAAGCCATTTCTCGCCAGCAATCGCCGTTATCGACGACGTCCGCGCCACTGTCAGGCGCGCCCGCTTCTGGCGAGACCGCGCTGGAGGAGGGCGCCGTGGACAGCGAAGGCGACCCGATGCCGGCGGTGCTATCGCGCCTCTCGTTTTGCGTGGCCTGGCTTTTCGGGCTCGAGGCGTTTCTCGCGGCGTCCGACGCGCGTGCGCGCGGGCCGCGCGCGTGAATGCACGAGCGCACGCGCGGCACAACGATCCGACCTGAGTGCGCCCGACCCGCTAGACTGAGCGCTGGCGTGCGCTCGCGCGATGCGTGCGGCTTGTCGATTTCGCGCCCGCTCGCCGCTCCCGCCATTGCCCAGAGATATCGATGACCAGGTTATTCCGCATGACCGCGCTGCTCGCGTGGTGTCTGTCGTTCCTGCCCGCTACGGCGGCGTTCGCTCAATCGTCCCAGGTGGACCAGTCGGACCCGCAGGCGCTCATCAAGACCGCCACGCAGCAGATCCTCGACGAAGTCCGCACGAAGGCCGTCGCGCCCGACGACATCGCGCGCATCCAGGATATCGTCAACCGCGACATTCTTCCGTACGTCGATTTTCGCCGCACCACGCGCCTCGCCATGGGGCCGCACTGGCGCACCACCACGCCTGAGCAGCAGGCGCAGATCGAGCAGCAGTTCCAGCTGCTGCTGATCCATCTCTACTCGGGCGCCATCGCGCAACTCAAGCCTGACCAGAAGATCGAGTACCCGCCCATGCGCAGCTCGCCTGGCGACACCGACGTCGTCGTGCGCACGCTCGCGCAGACCAGCAGCAATCCGATCGAAATCGATTACCGCCTGTACAAGACGCCGCAGGGCTGGCGCCTTTACGACCTGAACGTGCTCGGCGCGTGGCTGATCCAGACCTATCGCCAGCAGTTCAACGAGAAGATCCAGCAGGGCGGCGTGGACGGGCTCATCCAGTTCCTGACCGCGCGCAACCAGGATCTCGTCACGGGCAAGACGCAGACGCAGTGACGCGCGGATTTTGCGTCCCGCCCTCGCGACCTGCGAAAATCTGGACGGCTGGGCCCCACGCGTGTGGGCGCGGTACCATTTCGAGGCGCGCTTCGTGCGTATAGAGGGGCCGTGCGCTTGCCCGAGCCAGCGCGGCCCCGATGTTTCTTTTTTTTGCCGATCCGATCCGACATGAATTTCCCGCTGCCGCCGCAGGGCCGACGCAACCGGGTGTTTCCGCCGAGCCCGCCCACGCTGCACAGCCTCGCCTCCGTCATTACCGGCGTGGTCGTGGTGTGCGGCCTGTACTTCGGGCGTGCGGTGCTGATTCCCATTACGCTCTCGGTGCTGCTGAGCTTTCTGCTGGCGCCGCTCGTCACCACGCTGCGGCGCTTTCATCTGCCGCAGTTCCTCGCCATTCTCGTAGCGGTGCTGTCCACCGTGCTCGCGCTCGCCGGCGTGGGCGCGCTGATCGCCGCGCAGGTCTACCAGCTTTCCGCCTCCCTGCCGCAGTATCAGGAAGAGATCGAGCAGAAAGTGCAAACGGTGCAGGAAAAAACCGTGGGCCGCGCCGATTCGCTGATGTCGCGGGCCGCCACCGCGCTGCAGCGCGTGACGCCCACGCCGCCGCCCGCGCCGCCGCAGCCGCGCGGGCGCGCGGCGCGCAACCAGCCGCAGCAGCCCATGCCCGTGGAGATCCATAATCCCGCGCCCACGCCGCTTACGCTCGCGCAAAAGGCGCTCGCCCCGGCTATCGCGCCGCTCGAGACGACCTTCATCGTGCTCGTGGTGACGATCTTCATCCTGTTCCAGCGCGAGGATCTGCGCGACCGGCTCATCAGCGTGTTCGGCTCCGACGACCTGCACCGCACCACGACCGCCATCAACGACGCCTCGCAGCGGCTCTCGCGCTACTTCGTCGCGCAAGTCGGCGTGAACGTCACGGTGGGCGGGGTGATCGCGCTGGGGCTGGCGGGCATCGGCGTGCCGGGCGCGCTGCTGTTCGGCGCGGTGGCGGCGCTCATGCGCTTCGTGCCGTACATCGGCATCTGGATCGCGGCGATCATGGCGACGATCGTGGCGGCGGCCACGCAGCCGCAATGGACCATGGGCGTGACGACGCTGATCTTCTTCATCGTCGTGGACGTGGTGGCGGGGCAGTTCGCCGAACCGATGCTCTATGGCAAGCGCTCGGGCCTCTCGCCGCTGGCCGTGGTGGTGGCGGCGATCTTCTGGAGCTGGCTGTGGGGGCCCGTGGGGCTCGTGCTTTCGACACCGCTCACGCTGTGCATCGTCACGCTCGGCCGCTACGTGGACCGGCTGAACTTCCTCACGATCCTGCTCGGCGACCAGCCCGCGCTCACGCCCGCGCAAACCTGCTACCAGCGCCTGCTTGCCGACGATCCCCATGAAGCGCTGCTGCAGGCGGACCGGCTGCTCACGAGCATGCCGCTCATCGACTACTACGAGCAGGTGGCGTTCGAGGGCCTGCGCCTCGCGCGCAACGACGCCATGCGCGGCGTGCTGCCCGGCGAGCAGGTCGCGCGCATCAACCAGGCGCTGCTCGATATCGTCGAGGACCTCGAATCCGTGGACGATTCGCGCCACGCCGCAGCCGCGGACGAGAGCGCAAGGAAGTCCGCCGAGGGCGCGGACGAAGGCGCGAGGGTGATCGAATTCACGCTTTCGCCGGACGCGGGCGAGGTGCTCTGCGTGCCCGGACGCGGCGCGTTCGACGACGTGGCGGTGGCGATCGTCGGCCAGTTGCTCATGCGGCGCAATATTCCCTGCACGGCCACCACCTACGACGAAGTGCGCGCCACGCGCGGGGCCATGATCGACGAGCGCTCGCCGGCCATCTGCGTGGTCTCGCTCGATGCGCCCGAGTCGGCGCCGTACCTGCGCAATCTCGTGCGGCGCCTGCGCGAGCGTGCGCCCGACGCGACCATCGTGGTGGGCATCGGCGCGGCGCTGCGCGACGACGGCGCAGGCATTGCCGACGACCCCGGCACGCTCTTCCCAACCTCGCTGCGCAACCTCGTGGAGGAATGCGGCGCGGCGCTCGTGCCGGCACAGACGCCGCTGTCCGAAAAGAGGGCAGCAACGCCGGATATGCAGGATCAATATAGTGCGGGAGCGAAATTGTGACAGTCATGCCCGTGTCACATTGAGGCTCGAATATATGCGGCCCTGTGCCCCTGGTTGCGGCATGAAAGTTACTGGGAGACAACGTTGCTGAGCCCGAAAGAATTCGCCACGCTGATGCTGGTCCGCCATTCGCCGGACCAGATCGACATGAACCGCCAGGAACTGGACACGCTGCTCGAGCGTCAGCTGGTTGCGCTCGAGCAATGGACGGAAGGCCACCGCCGGCTGTCGCTCACGATTGCCGGCCGCTCGCTGCTCGAAGCAGTGGGGCGGCTGGAATACGTGACCGGTTTGCCCGACGGGTATGGCAACGAGCGCCTCGCCGCCGGCCTTTGATGCTCAGTTGATGCTTGCGCAGTGAGCCTGCGTGCGGCCCGGTCTCAAATGGAGCCGGGCCGTATCTTTATGCAAAACACATTTTCCCCGCAGGCATTTATTGAGGCATGCCAGGTAATTGTGTGCTTTGGCCCACGTCCGAGGGCGTGATCGTCTTGTGTCCCCCAAAGGACGCTGCTACGCTGATCCGGTTCTCCGGCGGTATCGAGCGAAGGCCGGCACGCTGTCTTACGGAAGGATTGCGGCAGGCGTTTTCCTGTACGGGTATTTCCCCATCGCCCGGCTTGGTGGCGCTCGTCAAACTGACTCCATCCTCCAGAGTCTTTCCCAACTCACCTACCCCCTAAAGCAAAAGGAGGATCTATGGCAAAGCGTATTGCCTACGTGACCGGCGGCATGGGCGGCATCGGAACGGCCATCTGCCAGCGTCTGCACAAGGATGGCTACACGGTGGTCGCGGGCTGCGGTCCGAACTCGCAGCGCAAGGCGCGCTGGCTCGACGAGCAGAAGGCGCTTGGCTACGAGTTCGTCGCGTCCGAAGGCAACGTGGCCGACTGGGACTCCACGGCTACCGCGTTCGAGAAGGTGAAGAAGGACGTCGGCGAGATCGATATCCTGGTCAACAACGCCGGCATCACGCGCGACGTCGTCTTCCGCAAGATGACGCACGAAGACTGGATCGCGGTGATCGACACCAATCTCACGAGCCTCTTCAACGTGACCAAGCAGGTGATCGACGGCATGATCGAGCGGGGCTTTGGGCGGGTGATCAATATTTCGTCGGTGAACGGGCAGAAAGGCCAGTTCGGTCAGACGAATTACTCCACGGCCAAGGCCGGCATTCACGGCTTCACCATGGCGCTCGCGCAGGAAGTGGCGACCAAGGGCATAACGGTCAACACCGTTTCGCCCGGCTATATCGGCACGGACATGGTGAAGGCGGTGAAGCCCGAAGTGCTCTCGAAGATCGTCGACAGCATTCCGGTGCGGCGCCTCGGCGAACCGCAGGAAATCGCCTCGATCGTGGCGTGGCTCGCGTCCGACGAAGCGGGCTTTTCGACCGGCGCGGACTTCTCGCTCAATGGCGGTCTGCATATGAGCTGAGCGTTGCCGCGGCTTCTGGCGCGGTGCTTGTGAGCACAACGAAGTGATCTGGCGGGAGCGGCGAGAGCCGGCTCCCGCTTTGTCTTTTGGATGTGGCCGCTTCGCCGGCGCCCGCGCTGAAGCCCACGAGGCTTTCGACATACGCTGGCGAAGCCGTTGCGCGTGGCGCGGGCGACCGTCCAGAACCGCATTGCGCGGCTCGAGGAGAACGGCGTGATTGCCATCGCAAACCTGAATGCGACGCACCAGGCGAGAGTTCTTCCTAGACTATCGTCATGGCCTCAACCCGCGACCGCAATCCGTCATCACCGCCGCTGTCCCGCTACGGGAAAAAGCGGGATTTCCGTGTCACGCCCGAACCGGCGCCACCGGCCGCCAGCCCGCCCGCTGAAAATGGACATCTGGGCTTCGTCGTGCAGAAGCACTGGGCGAGCCGGCTGCACTACGACTTTCGACTCGAACTCGACGGGGTGCTGCTGTCCTGGGCCGTACCCAAAGGCCCGTGTTACGACCCGAAGGAAAAACGGATGGCCATACACGTGGAGGACCATCCTGCCGACTACGCGGGCTTCGAAGGCACGATTCCGGCAAAACAATACGGCGCCGGCGACGTGATCGTCTGGGACCGTGGCAGCTGGGAACCCGTCGGCGATCCGCGGGAGGGAATGACTGCCGGCAAGCTGGTTTTCCGGCTCCACGGCGAAAAGCTTGCCGGACTCTGGGAACTGGTCCGCATATCGAAGCCCGACGACAGGCAAGACCATTGGATGTTGTTCAAGAAGCGCGATGCGTGGGCGCAGCCGCTTGCCGAATACGATGTCATCAAGGCGCTTCCCGATAGCGTCACGGCGAAGCCGCTCGGGCTCATCGAGGACCGTGCGCCGAGGGTCGCGAGGCCTGCGCGCAGCGAGTCGTCGGAAATGGACCTTTCCGCGGCGGTGTCTGCCCCGTTGCCTGCCAGATTCGAGCCCCAACTCGCGACCCTGGCGCCTTCACTTCCTGCAAGTGGCGACTGGATCACCGAAGCCAAGCTCGACGGCTATCGCATGCTGTCCCGTATCGCCAAAGGACGAGTGCGACTCATCACACGAGGCGGTCACGACTGGACCGCGAGTTTTCCCGCGCTTGCTGCCGAGGTCGAAGCGCTTGCGCTCGACAGTGCGTGGCTGGATGGCGAGATCACGGTCCTCAAAAATGGCCTTCCCAGTTTCGCTGCGCTGCAAGATGTCATCGACGGCAACGCGAATCAGGACATCGTCTACTTCCTGTTCGACCTGATGTATCTCGACGGGAAAGACCTCAGGAAGGTGCCCCTGTGGTCGAGGCGCATGCTGCTCGCGCGGCATCTTGCCAATGCCGGTGAGCACATCCGGTTCAGCGAGGACTTCGAGGCGCCCCCTGCCCAACTGTTCGAGGCCGCCTCGGGCCTGGGCCTCGAAGGCCTCATGCTCAAGCGCCGCGACGCGCCCTATGAATCGGGGCGGACCCAGACCTGGCTCAAGGCGAAGTCCCGGCTGCGGCAGGAACTGGTCATCTGCGGCTTCACGGGCCGAGGCGGCAAAGACGGGGAGATTGGCAGCCTGCTGCTGGGTTACTACGCAGACGGCAAGCTTCGCGACGCCGGAAGCGTCGGCACCGGCTGGGACGCCCGGACCGCGCGGGACCTGTGGGCGCGGCTGACGCCGCTCGAAGTCGATGCGGCACCCTTTGAAGTCGACGTCGCGAGGTCGCGCCGGTGGGCCCGGCGCTCGGCCGGCAGCGAGCGGTGGGTTCGCCCCGAACTCGTCGCAGAGGTCGAATTCGCGGACTGGACCGCCGATGGCGTCATCCGCCAGGCTTCCTTCAGAGGTCTGCGTATCGACAAGCCGCCGAGCGGCGTCGTCCGGGAGGGTGGAAAGACGCAGGCGCCGGAGCCGCAACTGAAGCTGAAAATCACGCATCCGGAGCGTGTCGTCGACCCATCGACGGGTGTCACGAAGGCGGACCTCGTGCGCTACTACGCGAGTATCGCCGAGCGGATCCTGCCTCACCTGAAGGCCCGGCCCATTGCGATGGTCCGTGCGCCCGCAGGCATCGCCGAAGACCTGTTCTTTCAGAAGCATGCCGAGAGAACAGGCATGCCCGGATTGACGGCTCACGACCGCAGTCTCTGGCCGAATCATCCGCCCCTCTTGACCGTCGACACGGTCGACGCGCTGCTGTCGACGGCACAGATGAACGCCGTCGAGTTTCACACCTGGAATTCGACCGTTCGACGACTCGACAAGCCCGACAGGGTCATCTTCGACCTGGACCCAGGCGAGGGCGTGAAATGGGGACGCGTTCAGGAAGCGGCGCTGCTGGTTCAAACGTTGTTGTCGGAACTAGGGCTGCAAGCCTGGCTGAAGACGAGCGGCGGGAAGGGCTTGCACGTCGTCGTGCCGCTCGCGCCGCGGCTGGACTACGATGCGGTCAAGTCGTTCTCGCAGGCATTCGTGCGGCATCTGGCGAAGACGATTCCCGAGCGCTTTTCGGCGACCGCCGGGGCTTCGAACCGGGTCGGAAAGGTCTATGTCGACTACCTGCGCAACGGCAAGGCGCAGACCACCGCTGCGGCATTTTCCGCGCGTGCGCGACCCGGAATGGGCGTCTCGATGCCGGTCGCCTGGGCGCAGTTGAACGACCTCAAGAGCGGGGCGCAGTGGACCGTTCAAACGGCCCGCGAGTATCTCAGCTTCCAGCAGCAGGACCCGTGGGCAGATTACTGGTCGGGGGCGCAATCGTTGGCATCGGCGATAAAGCTCCTAAAATGAAACGACCGCCAGTCGGCGGCGGCACGCGCTTTGCGTAAGCGACGAGCCGAACCTGCAAATCCGCGAGGAGAAGTCCATGCCCGCCCGCTCAATCGCTTCCCTGACGCTGTCCTTCGGGCTCGTTTCGATTCCGGTGAAGCTCTATACCGCCACCGAGAGTTCGTCCGACGTCCGGTTTCACATGCTGGCGCCCGACGGTTCGCGCGTGAAGCAGCAATACGTTTCCGAGAAAACGGGCGACGTGGTCGAGCGTTCGAGCATGAACAAGGGCTACGAATTCGAAAAGGACCGCTTCGTGGTCTTCACCACCGACGAGCTAAAGGCGCTGGAAGATGCGGCGAGCCATGTCGTCGAAATCATGGCTTTCATCCCGGAAGAGGCGATCAACCCGGTCTTCTACGACAAGGCCTACTACATTGCGCCCGACAAGCGAGGCGGCAAGCCTTACAGCCTGTTGCAGCAGGCACTCGTGCAGAGCGGCCGCTGCGCGTTGGCGAAATGGGCGTCAAAAGGCCGGACGCGGATCGTGCAGGTGCGCCCCGAAGAAGACGGACTCGTCTTTCAGCAATTGCTGTATGCGGACGAGGTGCGCTCGCTGGCCGACCTGCATGTCGAACGTGTCGACGTATCTGATACCGAGATGAAACTCGCGCTGCAGATTATCGAGCAGGGCGCCGAAGACAATTACGACCCGACTGCGTACGAAGACGAAGAGAAGAAGCGCATCCTCGCGGCCATCGACGAAAAGATCGCAGGCAAGCAGGTCGTCGTTCACGAGGCTCGCGAAGAGCTGGCTGGCGGCGGACAGGTTATCGACCTGATGGACGCCTTGCGCGCGAGTTTGAAGGGTGGCGCGAAAGCGAAAGCCGCTCCGGCGCCGAAGCGCAGCAAGAGCGCGGAGCCCGTTAGCGAACTGCCTGTCGCGCCCAAAACGCGCAAGCCGCCGGCGCGTGCCGCCAAGGCACCCGCTGAAGCGCCTGCCAAGGTCCGGGCACGCAAGTGACGCCACAAGTCGCCGCGCGCGAGATATCGATGCGCGAATTGCAGGCCATGCTGGGCGTTTCCCGGAGGGTGGTGTCGGGCCTCGTTGCCGCAGGATTCGTGAAGCCGTCACGGGGACCGCGAAACGCCTACCGCTTCACGTTCCAGGACGTCGTGCTGCTGCGTACGGCATTGCAGTTGCGCGATGCGCGCATTGCGCCGCGCAAGATCATCATGGCGCTCACACGGCTCAGAGACGAGTTGCCCGATGAATTGCCGCTTACGGGGATACGCGTATCGGCAGTCGGCAACGACGTGGCCGTGCGAACCGGTCCTTCGCAATGGGATGCCGCCACCGGTCAGTTCCTGCTGGATTTCGAAGTGGCGGAAATCAAGGGCGACGTCGTGTTTCTCGACTCCGCGCCGGCGCAGAAGAATCTCGCGCATCAGGCGCACGAGTGGTACGACCTCGGCGAGCAATTGAGAGCGTCGGATGTGAACGGTGCCGAGCGGGCGTACAGGAAGGCCATAGCGCTATCGCCGCAACCTTTTTATCCTGCCTACGTTGATTTGGGTGCGCTGCTGTGTGAACTCGAATCCCGGTGCGAGGATGCGCTGCGTGTATTCGATGAGGCGTTGGCTCACTTCCCCGACGACGCCGTGTTGCACTTCAATCGCGCGATTGCATTCGAGGAGCTGGGCCGCTTCGAAGATGCCGAGCGAAGCTATATGCGCTGCCTCGAACTCGATCCGACGTACGCGGATGCGCACCACAATCTGGCAATGCTGCTCGAAAGACGGGGCGATCCGCAGGGTTTGGTTCGTCATTTGAGCGCGTATCGACGGCTGACTACCTGAGCCGCACATAAGGCCGCGTCGTGAAGTCGTTCACCGAGATCTGTTGAAGACTTGAGTGTGTCACCGGACGACGAGCCTTTTGCAGCGCATGTTATCACCGCCGCCGCCGAGTTACTCGCCCGGTGCCGCAAAGCGTGACCCCAAATACCACATCATTCCATCTCGAAAAATCGTATAAATCTGACTTGTCATTTGTCGACAAAGTACCTTGATAAATCCAGACACTTCAGTTCGATTCGATTGACGTTTTTTTGCCGCAACCCCTAAATGCCGGAGCCGTTGGCTGCGAAAGCAACGATCTCACCTCGTGCCTTTCAACCGGAATGGGATGTGCGAATGACTGCTGTGGCCAAGAACTTTACCGATGCGCTTAGTCATCCGAGCGTACGTCTGGGTCAGCATCTCAGGCTGTGGATCGGCAAGGAGGCACTCGACCTCGATGTGCTCGACTTCAAGGTGTGCGGCGGATTCTGCAAGGACTACGTCGTCGACGTTACGGTCACGTCGCCCCGTCTCGATATCGACGGCAAGGACTACGTCGGGCGGCGCGCGGGCCTGCACGTCGACGAACGCGCCACTGTGCCCTCGGCGAGCTGGACGACGCCCGTCGACCGTGCAGCGGCCACCTTCAACGGGATAGCGACGCGCTGGAAGCGCGTCCGTACGAGTCGCGACGAGGCAGCGTACAAGGTACGCATCGAGCCGCGCTCGGCAAGCGCATGATCCACTCGGATGTGCTCGACGATGTCACGTTCGAGGAGATGGTGCGAAAGAAGCTGGTCGACGGGAAAAACTTCGACGCTTTCGACGTCGAGTTCCAGCTCGAAGGGCCGCAGGAAAAGATGCAGCAGATCGTCATGTACGAGGAGTCCGTCTGGGATTTCATCGCACGTCACGCGAAGCGTAAGGGGATTTTCTGGTTCTACCGGCAGGAGCGCGGCGAGAGCGGCCTGCTCGATATCCTCGTGTTCGCCAACAATCCGCGCGCCTATATCCGCTCGGTCAACCTGCCGCTGCTGGCCAGTTCGGGCCTGCACAGCAATTGGCACGAAGCGGCGCAGGAGGTTCATGAGCAGCGTGCCCTGGTGCCCGCGACGATTGAGCTATGGGAACGCAATTACAGGACGCCGGAGGACCCGCTACGGGCGACGGCGAACGTTTCCGACGACGCGGACGACCGCTCGGTATTCGGGCAGATCAGCCGCAGCGCCGAGTTCCATCTGACGCAGCAGCAGGGCGAGACGCTCGCTCAGGCGCGACGCGACGAGCAAGTCGCGCGTCAGGTGACGCTCGCTGGCGCTAGCGACGCGAAGGGCATTGCACCGGGCGTAGTGATCAAGCTGACCAACGCGAAGATGCCGAGCGCCGAATACGGCTTCGTGGTGACTTCGTTCAAGATGAAGGGTAGTCGCACGAAACCGGCCTATACACGGTTCAAGGCAATGCCGGCGCACCTGACCTATCGCCCTCTCTTCGTTTACGAGCGGGACTGGAGATTTTTGTCCGGTCCTGTAGTTGGCGTTGTCGGAACCCTCGACTCTGCGCCATACGCGTACGTTGACGAGTACGGGCGTTATCCGGTTTTGCCGAAGTTCCTGCAAGGTTCGGCCAATGCCAACAACAAGCTGCTGAACCTGCGTCTGGTGCGTCCTTCGTCGTCCTACCAGGGCGGTTTCCACTCGCCTCTGCTACCGGACACCGAGGTTTTGATCGACGGGGCGCATGGCGATGTAGATCGTTTGCATTTAACCGGAGCCCTTCACGATTTTTCGCACCCTGACGTGGTCCGAAGCACCGATGCGCTCTTTAGCTATGCAATCTGGCGCTCGCCGCTCCTCGGGGCCGAGATCGTTTTCAACGACCTTAAGGGCAAGGAAAGCGCGCGTATCGCGACGGTCTACAGCCAGACTGCGATCAATCAGGGCTACCTGCTCAACAGTAAAAAGCTCCCTCGCGGCGAGGGGTTCGAAATTACCTCGAAGTCGTGGGGCACGATGCGCGCGGTGAAGGGGCTGTTCTTCTCGGCAGACGCGGCGGCAGGACCTGATACGCCGCATCTGGAGATGCCTGCCGCCGTCGCGCAGCTCAAGGCAGCGCTACAGCGCGTAACGGACCTCGCGGCGGCGACGACGCAGGCCGGGGCCGACCCTGCCGACCGGGCGACGCAGGCGGCGCTCCAGGACGGGCTGAACCAGCTTCGCGATGCGGGCCTGCTCGCAAGCGCCCCCGGCGGCATGGCGTTCGTGACACCAAAGTCGGTACAGCACTCGGCGGGCGAGAACCTGATCGCGACAGCCCGGGACATGGACGTCAGCATTGCGAAACGTCTGCGCATGGCGGCGGGCGATCTGATCTCGTTCTGCGCGCACAAGCTCGGTATCAACCTGGTCGCGGCAAAGGGCAAATTGACGGCCTCGGCGCTAACCGACGGCATGGACCTGTTCGCGCAGAAGCAGTTCCGCATCGCGAGCGAGAGCGCGGACGTCCAGGTTGCGGCGAAGTCGAAAATCACGCTCAACAGCGGCGGAGCCTCGCTCGTCATCGAGAACGGCAACATGACCTTCCATTGTCCCGGCGCGTTCACCATCAAGGCAGGCTCGTTCACGTTCGTCGGACCCGACAACGTGCCTGCCAAGTTGCCATCCCTGCTTGGCAGCAACCTGAAGCTCAATGACCGTCCTCCCCATACGAACTGACACGCCATGATCATCAGCCCTCCCTTTCTACCCGAATCGGGCCTTACGTCCACCGACGCTTCGAAGGCGGACCCCATGATGGACGTTGTCGACGAGTTTGAACTCGGGCACGGCATTTATCCAATTGCATCCGACCGGAGTTGGCATTGCGGTATCCATCTCGCGCCCGACACGCACGGCGCGGTGCATGCCATCGCCGACGGCGAGGTCGTCGCGTACCGGGTCTGCCAGCACGCGATGGACTCTGACAACGGCAATGCTGGCTTTGTGCTGCTCAAGCATTCAACCGAAACGGGCGATGGTCGCACGCTGACGTTCTATTCGCTCTATATGCATTTGCTGCCGCTCGCGGAGTATCAGTCATTCGGGCATGACGGGAAACTGCTGCCCGAATTCCTGCGCAAGCCCTCCGGTCCGGACACGCAGGGGAAGGTGACGCCAGCAGCGAAGGGGAGCGGCCAGACAGTCCGGCGCAAGGACGTAATTGGCTATCTCGGGCGTTACCAGGGTGTGACGCAGTTGCACTTTGAGATATTCATGCTACCGCACGATTTCGATGTGTATTTCGGCCATACGCAACTCGGCGTTGCCGCGCCGACGACGCCGACGACGTCGGACTGCTGGGGCCACACCTGGTACTCGATTCCCGCCGGGCAGCAGTTCTTTGCGTTACCGCCCCAAACGGATGAGTACAGCAAGCTGCACGGTATCAAGTTCGAGACCGGCCAGACGGGTACGAACGCATTGCCGCTGATCGTCGAGACGTACTTTAGCAAGGGGGCGAAATACACCAACGTCTGGAGCGTTGCGACGGACGGCTCGCGCACGCTCCTAACGGAGCAGCCAGTATGCGAGGCCGACTACGAATACGATCTTTACAAGCGCGCGACAGCGCTCTACGGCGCCTGTCCGAGCGGCGGGTACGAGATGTTGCGCTTCGGACGAATTCTTTCTACACCGGCCACGCTAACGGATCAACCTGCCAACTCACCACCTCCGGTCGATGGAGCGTTGCCGGGAAACCCACATCCAGTGAATATACCCAGCCAATCTGTGACGTGGGCTCAAATAGCCTTCGACGCAGGGAAGCAAGGGTATATCGATATCAGCAAGGCGGCGATCAAGAAGCTGTCCGATGCGGATTTCTCGTCGTTCATGGGCTGGCAGAAGATTACCGACGGCAATACTCCGTTCGATAGCAACGGCAGGTGTGACCTCGCTGTGCTCAGGAAATTTGTCAAGGATGCGGGGGAAAGTGGGCAGCTTCCGGTGATTGAGGACATTACGGAGCCTCAGCATGAGGTCGCGCTCTCGACCTACCTGAAGAGCAGCGACCCGGTGCGCCAAGTATTGCGCGGATTCATCTGCAATACACCGAGCGAATGGGATAGCACGAACAACAGGACGCGCTACGCCAAACTGCTCGAAGAGGGCGGCTTCTATCACGGTAACCAGAACGGTTACGACGACTTTTTGAAATACCTCAAGGATATCCAGTTCTGGGACGTGACCGGTCTGCCAGCCGGACAGAAGCTCTGGTTCTTCCATCCGCTCGCGTTTATCCGGCATTTCAGGAAATGTAAGTGGATCGGGACGAGCGAACTAAGCCAGATTATGCCTGCCCATGGATGGTTGACCCAAACTGGATCTCTTCGTACGCCAACGTCAGATGTATTAACGGCGTCCCAAGTGATTCAGCGCATTTCTCCGCATCTTTCTAATTTGAATGCGACGATTAGAAAATATTCGCTTGATTCGTCTTCGGAGAGGCTCGCGATATTTCTGGCTCAAACATATATTGAGACGGATCATTGGAAGACTTTTAGGGAATACGGGCGTGGGGCTCCAAATCCGGGTATTCCGATGACGCAGTATTACGCAGCGTTCTATGGACGAGGCATCTTGCAATTGACTTGGGCGGGCGAATACGAGGCGTATGGAGATTTTTCTGCGAGAGCAAGCAATGGTGGCTCATACAGCGAGTCTCGGATTACGCAGGCATCGCTTCATTACTGGGATGATCCGACGAGAAAGGATTCTCACGGGCACATCACTATAGTAGGGGTCCCAAAACGCTGGGCGCCGCGTTACGACCCCGACGTTCTTGCGTCCGATTCATTGGCGGCGTGCGATAGCGGAGGTTTCTTTTGGATATGGAAACATCACGATGGGGTAAGAAGCATCAGTAGGACCGCTGATCTCGGAATTTCACCAGAAACGATTCATCGGGTCAACGTCCTCGTGAATGGTGGAGGATTTGGTTATTTCGAGAGGTTCGCCTTTACATGGTATACGAGAGATATTTTTACCGATTGGATACCTCCGAGTGCTCGGGTTAATGTTGCGACGCCGAAGCATACTACAGTTGTTATTGATTTATCGAGACCGAGCTAAAGGGGTTGATGCCATGAAGATTTATTGCTTTTTTGCGTTTTTATTAATGATGGTGTCTGATAGTGCGTTTTGTAGGGTAATCAACGTTGATGCTTTCCAGGCGTGCATGGATCGCACTCAGCACGACCGGTTGAACTGTCAATCTGGTTGTGGAATGATTCTTCAGCAGTGCTATGACGAGGGTGTTGCAGATGTAAATAAAAGAATTAATGAGGTGGATTCGGTAATAAAATCTAAAAATGGAGCGGCTTGCGCGAGTCTTGCGGAAGGCTATCTGTCTCAGGCATCGCGCGTAGCGGATGACGTTGTTCAAAAAGCGAATAATTTAACAGGTTGGATTGGTAGTGATTTGTCGCTTGCTCTCGCGAGGCAACGCTTAGAGAGTCTCAAATTGATACAGCAATCATGCAAGCCATAAGGGGGTAAAAAGTGAATGCAAAGTCCCCAATCCGCAAAGGCGACAAGCTCGAACACGGCGGCGAAGTGACCGGCGGCTCCGAGTGGTTCAACTTCATGGGCCGCCCGCTTGCCCGCAAGGGCGACGAGGCCATCTGCGATGAGCACGGCCCGACCGTTATCGATGAGGGCTACTCGAAGTTCCCCGACCGCGACGGCAAGTGGGTCGCCTTTCATCATTACCATTGCGCGTGCGGCTGCCGCCTGATTTCGTCGCTCCAGAACGTCAATATCGAGTAATGCCGGTCGATCTGTCTTTGGCCGGACGCCCTAGTACCTATCCTCGCCGCCCCCGGTTCTGGCCGTGGTGGTTCTGCATCTGGCTTGCCTGCAACGTGTGCGGCGTCGCCATTGCAATGCTGCTCTGGCCGAAGGGACAGCCCGCAAGCGGGGGATGGTTCTGGTTTTGCTTCCTTTGCGCTCCTAACGGTGGGTTCGTGATCCTTTTTGCTATCGAGCGCGCTGGATACGAGGGCCTCTGGTACCGGGCGTACTGGCGCAACCATCATCGGGGCCGGTGGCTCGCGGAGCGGCTCCGCACCGCGCAGAAACCCCTCCAGGTGCTCGGCGTCGGCTACTGCCTGCCGCTTGGCGGCCAGACGCTTGCCGGAGCGATTGCCGCCGGGACGCGCCTCGTCGTTTCACAGTTGTCCCGAACCGGCCTGGAACTCGTGTTGCACTGCCGCTTCAAGGAGGCGGACTGGATGGTCGACGAACTTCCTACGGTTAGTCTTGAGGTTGGTGAAGCACGCAGCGTGGAGGAGACCGCGACGAAGCAGATTTCCCTAATGACGCTCAAGATCGCACAGGCACTTGAGCCGTTGGCGGCGACCCTGCGCGCCCTGACGTGCTACGAGCGGCAATGGTGGCCGCAGGTTCGCGTACATAGCGCCCCGGGGAGCGAGCAGCAGGACGTCGCGAGGGTCGTTGACGCACTTCGTATCGGGGGCCTCCCGCCGCTTGCGGTACAGGCAGTAGCGGCTAAGGACGGCCTGATGGTCGCCGATGCGTGGCTCGACGCAAAGGATGCGCGTCCTCTGCTCGTCGTCGCGACCGCATGGCACGAGGCGGGACCGCCCGAAGGCAGCACCGAGGGGTGCGTCGCTGTACTCATGACGGCGGGATACTTCCGGCTGCCGGATACGGTCAAGGTCGCCGCGCTACTGCACAGGCCCGTCACCGGGCTCGCTGGCGAGGTCGAATACGGCTTCGCCAACGCTGCGGTATGGGGCAAGGCTGACTTCGCCTCGATCGTTCGAGCGTGGATAACGCGTCCTGTCGACGGAAGCGACAAGGCGTTACGCGCAGCCAATATGGATTCCATTTCAAAAGACGAGGCGCAACGACGCCCCGACCGCATCGCTGGCGACCTCGGCGACGCTAACGGCTGGCTGTCCATCATAGCGGCGATCGAATCAGGCGCGGCAGACGGCCCGCAGCTCATCATTGACGGCTTACAGTCCGCAGTCCTGCGCGTAACGCCCGCAACAAACGATAACAACCGGAATACCGATGAATGACCCCAGGCTTTCCCTGCGCTCGCTTGAGCTCGCCACCGCGAAGGAGGAATCTGCGCCGTCAAGCCGTCTGGCGATCTGGGGAATACCCGTCGCGGCGCTGGTCGTCGCCCTGCTCGCAATCGGCATCGTATCGCTACGTGGCGACATGGTCGGCGTCTCGCCGGGTGAGTCTCACCTGAAGGCGATCATCGTCATCCTCTCAACCTTCGCGGTCGTTGTCGTCGTTCACCTCGTCCTGTTTGCGACCGGCGCTTACGGCTTCGCGGCGCGACTCCTTCGCTGTGAGACCGGAGACCGTACGAAGGCGGCGAAGCCGCTCAAGTGCGACGCGCGGCTGCAACGCATGGCCGAGGAACTGCGCGTCGCGCATGGCTGGTTCTGGCGTAGCCGTCTGCGCTGGCTGATGCTCGACGGCAGCGACGAGCGGGTCGATCAGGTTGCGCCCGGGCTCAAGCAGGCGGGCGTCATGCACGTCGGCGAAACCGTCCTCGTTCACGCCGCGCCGGACGGTATCGAGAAAGAAAAGTGGCTCGGCCAGATCCGCAAGTTGCGTAGCCGTCGTCCGGTCGATGGTCTGGTTCACGTCGCGCGCGCCGACGAGACCGGTACGGAGCTGCCCCGAGCGCTCTCGATGACCGCGACTGCGCTTCGCTGGGCCGCACCCGTTACGTTCCTTCACCCGGTAGAGACTGAGGGTCGTCCATCCCAACGGTTCGAAGCGGTCGGCGCCTTCATGCCGAACGAGTCGCGCAGGCAGGCGCAGGACGCCGCCGCCAGACTGCCGGAGTTGCTCAACCAGGTCGAGCATTGGTCGGCAGACGCGGGCGTGCGCTTGTATACGCGCGAGAACGCGGTATGGCTGATGGAAGTCTCGAAATATGTCGGCGACCATGCCGCGCGGATTGCTGCGAGCCTGGGCGCGCTCGCCGCCTCGAACTGGCTGCGCGCGCCGCTCGCGGGTGTCATGTTCGCGCCGGTCTTTCCGGGGCCGACCGTCGTCCCGGTGCCCGTCGCGGACGGAAACGCAAACGCTACGCCGGGTCAGCCTGCCGATGTGTCGCAGACGGTAGCGGTTACGCGCGAGCAGCCCGCCGCGCTGCTCCCGGTCTGGAAAGAGATCGCTGGTGGGTCGCCCCGTTATCGGGGCAGGCGCGCCGGCTTTTACTGGCCCGACGCCCTCGCGCTGGTTTTCCTCATTGGGGTCGTCATGTGGACGGTCGCGCTGGTCGTCTCGGGCCTCGGTAACCACGCCCTTGTCAAGGAGGCCGAAACGACCGCTACGGTTGCCCTGGAGGCCACGCCAGGTTCACCGCAGGCGATGCGCGCGCAACTCGCCCTGCAGCAGCAGATCAAGACGCTCGAATACCGCCGGGACCATGGCGCACCGTGGTATCTGCGCGCAGGTCTCTCGCACAACGATGAACTGCTCGACGCGCTCTGGCGGCCCTATCAGGCCGTGGCTATGCGCAACCTGCGCCAGCCAGTCGCGCGGGCGCTCGAAGGGCAACTCGCCCGGTTCTCGCAGGTTCGCGCGGATGAACAGCAGAGTCACGATGCGCAGCAGCAGGCCTACAATCGCCTGAAGGCGTACCTGATGCTCGCTACCCCGGCGCGCACTGACGCAACCTTTCTCAGGCAACAACTGCTCGACGTCTGGCCTGCACCCACCGGCATGCGTGCGGGCGAATGGCTCGACGTTTCGCAGCAACTCGCGGGCTTCTGGTCCGATCATCTGACGGCGCGTCCCGACTGGCGGATCAATCCGTCTCAACCGCTAGTCACACAGATGCGCTCGACGCTCGTCAACCAGATCGGCCTCGCGGCGAGCGACGACGTGCTCTATCAGCGCGTCATCGACACGGCGCGCGGC
>NZ_JBFRCG010000023.1:0-137904 GCF_040965595.1 Paraburkholderia sp. EG287B | reverse complement strand
TGCCCACAATTCGTCGTCAATGATCGGCGCTTGCATCCCCTCGGTCTCCGTTCTCTGGACGACTGAGGTTAACATCGCGCCGCGAAAGTTAACAGACCATCAAGGTTTTTTTTGAACTGGCCTCTTACTCAGTTCTCCCTTGAGTGCACGACAACCGATACGCCAGCAATTGCGCATTGCGCGACTTTCACTGGAGGGAGGAGATGCCACGACCTGCACTCTCGCGTAGGAGAGATCGTCTGCCAACCCGGCTATCGGGATTTTGACTTGAAGCGCACTTCTTGTTTGACTCACCGCGCCATCGCGGCACGCGACGAGCGCTTTCAGTGTGTCCGCGTGGCAAGCAATGTGATCCAGATGGTCGTTCGGCGGGCGTGTGGGCCCGCCCTCGATCATGTCGGCACTCTGCCGCGCGAGTTAGACCGCCATTTCGGCCTGTGGCCCGTTCTGCCAATCCCGAAGACCGCTTCCCTTCGCATGCCTTATCGATGCCAAGAGCGATGTATGAGCATTGGTTCTGGACCAGCGCACAATTACGACCTGCCCGCGAACGTCCAGAACCATTTTGCGTAGGGTACATGCAATGCGACGACGAGCAGACCCTCAATCGCACCGGCACTTCCCACCTTAAAACCCAGCGCCCAACTAGAACCGGTACCCGACAGAAACGAAACTCACAATCGGATCAATCTTTAGCTTGGTTGAACTTGTAACGGTTCCAAGCGAAGACCGTGTTGTGAGCGTTGCTCTCGTTGACAGCCAGGCATACGAAACGGAAACACCGACCGACCAATGTGAGTTGACGTTGTATGTCAATCCCGCGTTGACAATCGGTGCAAGTGAACTGCTGAGTGATACGGATGTCGGACCCTCCAGCTTCGCGTCGAGTGTTGGAGAAGCAAGAAATTGACCAGTGGCGATCGGACTGTTCAACTCGATGTTTTTGAACCAGACGTAGGTGACGCCCGCGCCGACGTAAGGACGCAGGCGTGCTGTCGGCTCGCCAAAATGGTATTGAGCCAGAATCGCAGGGCTCCAGACCCTTGCGCTGCCCAGATTGCCGAGCGCCGCAAGCGAACCCGTTCCGCTAAGTTGCAGCTTTGGTGGTACGCCAAGGAGGGTTTCGACCGCAATGTGATCCGTTACAAAATATGTGGCCGTGATGGCGAAGGTGTCAGCATCAGATACAGCCGCGCCACTGCCAGGGACCGTTGATGATGCACCGAGTGCATTTACCGTCAACGGCTGACTCGAGTCCTGAGGCGCGAGGTGAATCCAGCCAGCATTGAGCATCCATTGATTTGCCGATTGAGCATGTGCTCCCCCCGAAATTGCAAAGAGCGAAAAGAGTAAGGCCGAGCTGCTACGCTTCATATTGTCTCCAGTTAAGATCTTATAGAGAAGCGTCGTCCTGGCGACGCTTTTAAAAAATGCTGGAAACGAGCCACGTTCCGCCGTCAGCGTATCGGTCTCGACAGTGGCTTGTCCGTTGCCGTGGACTAACAAGGGCGTAACTTCCGGCGTTATTCGCGGAAGATTTCCTTAACGAACGGTTTAACTTAGTAATCCATAGTTACGTGGGCTAGCTGAAGCCCATAGTCAGACAGAAGATCGCCCTAGCGATTTCTTAGCTTGTCAATCAGTCTTACGCCTGCATTGGCCGCAGCGCGCTTCAGCGGTGCGAGTGAACTAACGTCCCGCGCACGCGCCGGAGCGACCACATCTCCCGCACTTACGAACCTCGGAAACAGATGCAGTGCGTTCGTGCGATCGATATCAGTACGCGCGCTAGCGTCCCAGACAGTAGAGTGCTCAAGTGTGTCGCGCTGCATTGCCGTTACGGGCGCTGGAGCGAACGGAAAATCGCTGCCAAAAAGGATCTGGGACGGTTCGACGAGTTCGCGCAATGCGGCCTGCGGATAGGCAGCAGGGGACAATGCCGTATCGAAGTAGAACTTGCGAATGTATGTCAGCATCCCGGCCGGTGCCTTCGACGCGACGTCCGGCATCAGGTTGGCAAGCGACAGCCGCCACGCGACGTAGGGGAGAAAGCCTCCAGCGTGGGCCAGAATCCAGCGAATATGCGGAAATCGCTCCAGCGTTCCGCTAAGGATAAGGTTGAGTGCCGCGCGTGTCGTATCGCAGAGAAATTCGATCAGGAACCCGGGTGCGTCCAGACCGAGCTCCTCGCTCGAGCGATGCAGATTCGGGTGGACAAAGACGACCGCCCGCCGGCGATCGAGCTCCGCCATCAATTCGTCAAACTGCGGGTCACCGAGAAATTTTCCCTCGGTGCTCCCAAGAAGGACAACTCCGTCCGCCTTCAGGACATCCAGCGAATAGACCGCCTCTTCACACGCATGCATCGTAAATGGCATCGGAAGCACCGCAAACGAGCCGAAGCGGTCTGGATCTTGATCGCGAACAGCCGCCGCATATTCATTACATTCGCGTGCAAGCTTGCGTGCCTCCTCAACATCCCCGAAATAGACTCCGGGCGCCGAGACTGACAGCAGGGCGCTCTGGATCGAATTGGCGTTCATCACGTCCAACGACGCGCCGACGCTCCAGTCCGGAAGCGCTGCACCGGCTACCTTGTGCAAGCCATGCCTGGACATCGCCTGCCGATAGACAGGAGGGACAAAGTGATGATGAACATCGACGCGATTCACACCAATCTCCAACGTTTTCTACAACTGAGTTAACGCACAGGACCTAAAAGACCCAAGGCCTAAGCACGTGCCTTCGACAGGTCCAGTGCCACGTCGACAATCATGTCTTCCTGGCCGCCAACCATCCTCCGGCGCCCCAGTTCCACAAGAATGTCCACGGTCTTCAGGCCGAACTTCTCAGCGGCACGCTCCGCGTGACGCAGAAAACTCGAATACACACCTGCGTAGCCCAAAGCGAGCGTTTCGCGGTCTACGCGCACCGGCCGATCCTGGAGCGGGCGCACGATGTCGTCGGCTGCATCCATCAACTGGTAAAGATCAGTGCCATGATTCCAGCCCAGACGCGCGGCCGCCGCTATGAACACTTCAAGCGGTGCATTGCCAGCGCCTGCGCCCATCCCCGCGAGACTGGCATCCACACGATCGCAGCCCTCTTCAACTGCGACGATCGAATTCGCTACGCCAAGACTGAGGTTGTGGTGGGCATGAATGCCAGTCTGAGTTTCGGGATTCAGCACATCCTTGAATGCCCTCATCCGCTCCCGAATATCGCTCATGGTCATCGCTCCACCCGAGTCAACCACATAGCAGCAGGTCGCACCATAGCTCTCCATCAGCTTTGCCTGCCCTGCCAGTGCCTGGGGCGTTTGCATGTGACTCATCATCAGGAAGCCCACGGCTTCCATGCCGAGTTCACGTGCATAGTGAATGTGCTGCCGGGAAATGTCGGCCTCGGTGCAATGCGTGGCAACACGCACGATCCGGGCCCCGGCATCATAGGCAGCCCTCAGGTCGTGAACGGTCCCGATGCCGGGCAGCAGCAGCGTAGCGACCTTCGCGTGCTTGACCACGCTGGCGACTGCCGCAATCCACTCGACGTCAGTATGCGCGCCAAACCCATAATTGAAACTGCCGCCCTGGAGACCGTCGCCGTGCGCGACCTCGATCGAATCGACCCGCGCTGCGTCGAGCGCAATGGCGATCTGCTTTGCCTGCGCCACGCTGTACTGGTGGCGGATTGCGTGACTGCCGTCACGCAGTGTCACATCGGAGATGTAAATTTTCTTGTCCATCGGCGGAACTCAACTATGGTTGGCCAGCAAGCGGGCGGCGATCTTCTCCGCCGTTGTCCTGGCGGCGCTCGTCATGATGTCGAGGTTGCCTGCGTAGGCGGGCAGATAATGCGCAGCCCCCTCGACTTCGAGAAAGATCGAGGTCTTCAGGCCGACGATGCGCTCGCCGACACCGGGAATCCGCAACGCCTGATCGGCGTCGATCCGGTCGAACTGCACGCGCTGCTTCAGGCGATAGCCAGGGACATACGACTGCACGGCAGCCGCCATGCGCGCCACCGATTCCTCAATCTGGCTTTCGTCGGCATACTCGCTCAACGTGTACACCGTATCGCGCATGAGTAGCGGCGGCTCCGCGGGATTAAGCACGATGATGGCCTTTCCCCTGGCTGCGCCACCGACCGTCTCGATCGCCCTCGATGTCGTCTCGGTAAATTCGTCGATGTTGGCGCGCGTGCCGGGTCCCGCGCTTCGGCTGGAGATGGATGCGACGATTTCTCCATAGTGAACCTTCGCGACCTGGGACACTGCGGCGACCATCGGAATTGTGGCTTGACCACCGCAGGTCACCATGTTGACGTTGGGCGCGTCGAGATGGGACTCGCCGTTTACGACCGGAATGCAATACGGTCCGATGGCAGCCGGTGTCAGGTCGACGAAGCGGATGCCCGGCTTCAATGCGCGCAGGAATGCGTCATTGTGCGTGTGCGCCGAGGCCGACGTCGCGTCGAACACGATGTCAATGTCGGCGAACACGGGCATCCGGGCGAGTCCTTCGACACCCTCGTGCGTGGTGTCGACACCCATGCGTGCGGCGCGCTGCAATCCTTCCGAGGCAGCGTCGATGCCCACCATCGCGCCCATCTCGATGTGTTCGCCGTGACGCAGTACCTTGATCATCAGATCGGTGCCAATGTTGCCACTGCCAACGATGGCGACCTTCAGTTTGCTGTTCATTAATCCCGTCCTCAAAGCAGGCGGCAGTTGACGCCGCCGAGTGCGCCTATCTGCGCATGAATTACGTCGCCCTCGCCGAGCGGAACCATGGGGCCGAGCGCGCCGGAAAGTATGACGTCTCCCGCGCGCAGCATTTGCCCTCGACTAGCCATCGTGCGCGCGAGCCAGTAGACAGCGCGCAGCGGATGGCCAAGACACGCTGCGCCTGTTCCCGTGGATACAGTCTTCCCATCGCGGGTCATCGCCATACCCAGGTCGCCCAGCGACAACTGACCGATAGCGACCGGTTGATGACCAAGCACGTACAGACCACAGGACGCGTTGTCCGCAACGGTATCCTCGAGCGTAATGCGCCAGTCTGTGATAGCGCTGTCTACGATCTCCAGCGCTGGAACCGCGTATGCAAGCGACGAAAGCACCCTGGCGTAGGTTGGCGCGTCGTCTTCGATGTCGCGCCCGACCACGAAGGCCACCTCCGCTTCGATTTTCGGTTGCAGGAGGCGGCTCACTGGAACGTCGTCCCCGTCGAGATATTCCATATCGTCGAAGAGCACGCCGAAGTCCGGCTGGTCGACGCCCAGTTGGCGCTGTACCGCGACTGATGTGAGACCGATCTTCTTGCCGACGATGCGCCGGCCTTCGCCCGTTCGCGCGACGGCGTTTACTTCGGCGACAGCGTAGGCGGCCTCCAGACCGGCGATGCCAAACCGCGTGGAAACGGGATCGACGGGCGCGCGCGTTGCGCGCGCATTGCGCAGTGCGGCGGCCGCCGCATGAACGGCAGTATGATCAAGCGATTCAGACATGACAGGTACGTAAGGTAAGCAAGGTTCAGGCAGCTTTTGCAACAACGGGCACGCCCGCCGACGGGCATGAAACAACTCCGCGCGTGCCTGCCCGCATACCGAGCTGGTTGCGAAGTTCCGCGATCGTGCGATTGAGTTCGGTGACTGGGACCACGGCGAAGGTAAAGCGATCGGGCCTCAGAATCGCTACGGCCTCCTGACTGAAGCCAGCTTTGGCGAACCACGCGATCATATCTCCGTCGATATCCTCGACCTCCGTCGGTCCGCTCCGGTTGTCGCGCTCGACACCGCTGAGTCCCTGCGGCCGTGCGCCATAGGGATAGAGCGTGATCGCCTTCGCCGATAGCGCGCCTAGTGTCTCGGCAGATGACTCATCAATATGACGGTATGGATCAACGTTGAGTCCTACCAGCGAAAACCCATGGCCGAGAAGATCATCCATCCGTCGTCTCGAACCGTCGAACATGCGCACCACCGGCTGTGGTGCGAGCGCGCCCTCTGGCCCACGGCGGCGGCTGCGCGGCATACCGAGATAGGCGTTCTTTTTATAGACCGGCATCGGCTTGAAGCCACCATCCTGAAACCAGCGTCTTAGCGGGGGTACTGCCCGAATCACGGCGAGGGAAATATCGCGCAGCAACGTCGCGAAGAGATTCCTGGCCGAGACAACGTTCTTGAGCAGGACTGACGCGTCGATCATCGCCTTTGCGTGAGCGTGACGCTCCGACTGATAGGTATCCAGAAGCGAATCACCACCGAGGCCTCGCAGTAGCAGGTCGAGTTTCCAGCCAAGGTTATACGCATCCCGCACGCCCGAACTGGCGCCCTGTCCCATGAATTGGGGTGTCATATGCGCAGCGTCGCCCGCCAGAAGGATCCGGCCGTCCCGCCACTTTGCAGCGATCAATGCATTGAACGTATAAACAAGCTTGCGTTTGACGTTGAACTGGTCAGGATCGACGAACATGGAAAGATACTTCCGGACCGTTTCGGGTCTCTCCATGTTTTCCTTTGTTTCCCCAGGCATCAGCATGAACTCGAACCGGTGGAACCTGTCAGGTTGAACGCAGCTCACCACGGGCAGCTTTGGATCGACCACAAAATTGAAGTAAGGCAGATGACGTAACGCATCAGTACCTGCCTTGCGTTCAAGATCCACCACGAGCCATGGCTCCGGGAAACTCCGCCCGCTCATGTCAATGCCCAGCTTCGTACGCACGATGCTGCGCCCGCCGTCCGCGCCAACCATGTAGCGTGCGCGCACTGATCGGATGTCTGGATCGGCGTCGACGCGCATACGCGCATCGCTCATGTCGCTGAACCGGGCTTCACGCGTGGCCTGATGAACGACGCACACACCGCTTGAATCCTGTGAAAAATCGACGACTTCGCGCCCCCTTCGCACCTCGACGTTTGAGTAACGTGCAAGGGTTTTGGTCAGCGTCGTTTCCAGATACGGCTGGTAAAAGAAGTTGATGACTGGCCAGCCGAACGGCCGTTTGCGCGGCATGTACTGCGTGATCGGCGTGCCGTCCGGACGCACCAGTTGCACCGGTGTCTCCATCATCATTTGCGACTGCACCTCGTCGGCAACGTCGAGGTACTGGAAAATGCGCATGCATTCGTCGTCGGTGTACACCGCGCGGGCATTGCCGTAAAAGACCGGCTCGCGCTCCAGGACGACGACACGATGGCCGGCCCGTCCGAGCATATGCGCCAACACGAGGCCAGTGGGGCCCAATCCCACGATCGCGACATCGCAGGCATCGTCCAGATGCGCTACGCTCATGACTGCTCTCCTTGTACTGTGAACTCAGGGTGCATCAACGATGCAAGACCACGGCGTAAGCGCCCCAGTCTGACTCGCAGGCTCAGGTTTTCGGGACGATGCCCCCACAAGCTGATGCCCTGGTACGTCGTGGACTGCCATGTGCGCTCGTCCACCACGATCGGATTCCAACCCAGTTCGATTTCGAACCCGGACGGCGTTTGAACGTAGAAGGAAAGCTCACGGTCATTCGGATGCTGACCAATGGCATTGGCGATCGGATAACCCATTGCGCGGCACCGCAAATAGCCCTGTGTGACATCATCAAGCGATGCGCACTGAAGATTCATGTGGTGAATCTGGGTACGCAGTGGATTCAAGCGAAGACCGCGCGTCGATGCGGTCGCGAGCGAATGGTGACGTTCGTTCAATCGAAGGAACGCAAAGTCAAGACTCATACCGTCGATCCTGTCTTCGATTTCATCGGAAAGCCTCGCGTCGAAGACCTTTTTCCAGAACGCCTGCATCGCTTCCGGCTGGCGCGTTGTGATTGCGACGTGCCCCATGCCGGCGGCTCCCGTCACGAAGCCGCTCGCTTTCATCTGCAACGGCAGGTCGCTGCGCAGTGCTTGCGTGAATAACTCCGTGCGTAGCTTCTTGGGACCGGCGAAGTACCAGAATCTGTGCACGCCTCGCAGGACGGCCTCTTGCGGGCTGCCCTCCTGGACCTTGATGCCGTACACCGCAAGACGCTTGCACGCAAGTTGCAGCGCATCTTCGTCGTCGAGTTGCCAGCCGATTGCGATCACGTCTTCCGCGACGCCTTCGCGAATGATCAAACGCCGCTGATGCGAATCGATGCGGCAAGCGAGCACTTTCGGCTCCAGGACATCGACGTGTAGTCCGAGTCCCTCGCCGACGAACTTTCGCCATTCTGCTAGCCGTGTCGATTCGGCCAGCAGGTAACCCATACGAACACGCCCGAACAGGCTTTTGGGCAAACGGCTTGGACTGGAGATGTTTGGCATGGCAACAAGCTCCGGGCTACCGCTTGCGGGAAACTTGCGCCCCGGCGTTGTCCTGTGCCAGGAACGCGAGCACGACTGCATTGAACTCGGCGGCTCGCTCCCATTGCACCCAGTGACCGGTCTTGCTGAACAGATACACATCGCAGTTCGGCAGGCGACGCTGCAGCGAATGCGCGCCGCTCGGCCGGTTGACCTTGTCCTCAGTGCCCCACAACACCAACGTGGGATTCTGCATTGACGACAGGCGCGGATCACGTGTGAAGTCGATCTTTCTAAACTGCGGAATGCCCTTGGGCCCGAGCAAAGGCGGGCTTGCAACGACCTCCGGGTCGATGCTCGACTGATACCGCTCCCGGATCACCGCTTCGGGAACAAGGCTGCCGTCATAGGTCAGGTCGCCGCGGATAAATGTCGTGAGCTTCTGGAGCGTCGGCCCTTCGCCCTTGTAGTAGTTCAATAGCCGTTTGAGACCCGGCGTGGGAAGTTGACGAGTCGTATCCACGCCGCCCGGCCCCATCAGAACGAGCCGGCCAACTGCCCAGGGGCGCTCCAACGCCATGCGCAGGGCACAGGCGCCACCGAGCGAATTGCCGATCACGTGGGCCTGCCCGATGCCTAGCGCATCCAGCATCCCCAGCATGCCGGCTGCCAGATCCCCAAACGGGTCGCCACGATCGACGCCCTTGGTCGACTTCCCGTAACCGGGCATGTCGGGCACGAGAACCCGGAAATGACGGGCGAGGACTTCCATGTTCCTCGAGTAGTTGGAAACGCCCGAAGCACCGGGACCGCCCCCGTGCAGCATCAGCACGACAGGGCCGTGGCCAGCCTCTGTCAGAAAGATACTTCGACCGCCGACCTGGACGGTGCGTTGGCTCATTGCAATTGCGGTAGTTGGGGCGTCCATGTGTGTCAACCGGTCCGGGTAGTTAGCTTGATATCGCTCATTGTATTGAGATATCTGTCATTATGACAATATTCTCGTTTTCCCTGGACGAGTGGCGGTGCGTGCGCCGTCCGCACCGTATAATCAGCACCATGAGTGAACACACGACCACTGACCACAGGCCCCGGGTTGCAGCGGAACGACGGGAACGTATGCGCGCGCGGCTGATCGAGAGCGCGATGCTGGTCTTTGCGGAAAAGGGCGTCGGCGCCAGCGTGATCCAGGAGGTCATCGCAGCGGCCGAGGTCTCGCAAGGGACGTTCTATAACTACTTCCGGACGAACGAGGAGCTCCTCGACGCCGTGACGCAGGAACTCAACGACGAACTGCTTCGCCTGATCGAGATTGAAGTAGGTTCATATGATGATCCCGCGCGACGAATCGCCTGTGGCGTGCGGATGTTTCTGCACGCGGCACGCACTTACCCGCTCCTTGCGCGCTTTATCTGCGCGGCCGGATTGCACGCCGCAGGACCAAGTAGCCTGATCTACGTCTATCTGCCCCCTCACATTGAGCAGGGACTGGCAACGGGGCGATTCCGGGACGTCACGGTCGAAGTGGCGCTCGATTTGATCGCAGGTACGGCGCTGGCGACAATAAAGCGCTTTGCAGAAGATGGCGCAGCGAGTGAGCAAACCGAGCAGGCAGTCGCCGCCATTCTCCGTGGCCTTGGGGTCAGCCGGTCGGGCTCCCAGGCGCTCGTGCGCGGCGAACTGGAGGCGATTGCGGTACCGCTCAACTCTCTTCTCGAACGCGGACACGCAAGGATGTTGAACAAACTCAAGTGACGTCCCGTTGAAGTCACTTCGGATCTCACTGCAGGCCGGATGTCTGGGCAACATCGTGTCCTGCGGCTCGGATTGGCGCTTCGAGCGAAGCGCAAGCCCCCTGGAACTGCTGGAATGATGGTTGCTCTGTCGTTGCAAGCCTGAATGCGGAGACAGCCTCGTCAAGCCTGCTGGCCTGCTCTTCGAGCGTACGTGCGGCAGCTGCTATCTGCTCGACAAGGGCGGCGTTCTGCTGCGTTGCCTCGTCCATCTGCACCACGGCATGACTGACCTGTTCGATGCCCCGGCTCTGCTCGTCTGAAGCCGCAGCGATCTGCGCCACCATACCCGAAACCCGCTCGATCGCCTGCTTCACCTCCGCCATCGTCGCACCGACTTCCGCGGCCTGAGTCGCACTCCCATGAATCAAGCTCACCGATGAGCCGATCAACGCCTTGATTTCTCGCGCTGCGGCGGCCGAGCGCTGTGCCAGGCTGCGCACCTCACTCGCCACGACCGCAAATCCCCGGCCTTCCGCGCCGGCCCGCGCCGCTTCTACAGCGGCATTCAACGCCAGGATATTGGTCTGGAATGCGATATCCTCGATCACGGCTGTAATTTCGGAGATCCGCCCGGAGCTATCCCTGACTCTCCCGATCGACTGGATCATCGACTGTACCGCGTCATTGCCCGCGTCAGCGACATTGGTCGCCCGCGTCGCGAGCATTTCGGCCTGCCTCGCGTTCTCGCTGTTTTGCTTCACCGTCTGGGTAAGCATGCGTCATGCTCGCTGCCGTCTCCTCAAGCGCGACCGCCTGTTCCTCAGTACGTGCTGAGAGATCCGCGTTGCCATCCGCGATTTGCGAGCTGGCGATGGAGACGCTTTGAGCATTGCTTCGTACCGCCGCGACGCTCTTCGCCAGACTATGCCGCATGAACTCGAGTGCTGCGAGCAAAAGACCAGTCTCATCCCGCGACGACGCGTGGACCGGCGCGCTCAAGTCACCGTCGGCGACCCTGTGCGCGACGCTCAGGGCTTCCTTCAATGGTTCGGTGATCGAGGGTGTCGCAAACCACGCCAGGCTTGCGCCAACAACCAGCGCAAGCGCCAGAACGCCCCAGACGACGACGCTCGTCTGCGCATAGGCTTGCTTCGCGTCCGCTGCGCCTTTCTGCGCTGCGGCCTCCTCAAACTGACTCATCGCCCTCTGCGCCGCCTCTGCCCTACCTTGTGCGTCGTTGCGATCGCCAAGCAGCAGCGCCGTTGCGTCCTGCGTCCTGCCCCCAAGCGCCAGCGCGACAGCGTCATTTACAAAGCCGGAGTAGTCGGACTGGGTCGATCTGACAGCAGCCAGCAGTGCGCGGCCTTCGTCCGTACCGACGAGATTGTCTAGCGCCCCCAACTGCGCCTTGATTCCGGCAGCGTCCTGGTCGAACGATACCTTGTCCCGTGCGCGCTCATTTTCGTCCGGTGAAAGGATGATTCTCAGGGCAAGGCGCCCCTGATCCGTTTGCAGTTGTGAAATCCGCACAGCCGCGAGCGCCTTCGGATAGAGAACGTTCGCGATCCGATCCGTGGACTGGTGCTGGCTGCGCAGGTTCGCAAGACCAACCGCGTCGACGAATATCAGTAGCAGCAGAAAGACGCAAAATCCCCCCCAAAGCTTGATTCCGATCTTTAGATTCTTCACTTCGGTCTCCCCCCGGGCAGACAGCGACGCCATCCCAGGCACACGCAGCGCGCCCACACGTAGTTTTCTGATTCCCTGCAGGCCACTTGCTGCGGGTCGCGTTGCGAATGCCAGCGCCTTAACGAAACACTGGAACGGCTCCCGACGCGGTTCGTCGGTCCCCCTGCTCCTTCATCACGCGGGCCAGCTCGGCAATGCGGGATTCACCTGCCAAAAGTGCTTCGATAGACGTGTGAACCGAATAACGGCCGAGACACAACGCATAGGGATGCGGGATGGCTGAGCCCAGGACAAAAACGGCGTCGTCCTGTCCTTCGGCTTGAAGCGTGATGGGCTCTTCTCCCTCCTTGAACAGCAACATTTCCCCTGCCTTGACTGGGGCACCCGCGTGCAAGGCGCCTTTGGCCAGCGCCAACCACCCGATGGAGTGACCCGCAGGCGGGCGGTAAACCCAGCGTTCGCCGACCCGCAGGGTAACCAGGAGATAGTTGATCCCAGCCGGCGCCGGCACGGGACTCGAAACCCCTTCATAACAGCCGATGACGACGTGCGCGGGGCCGACACGTGGTATGTCGCCGGCATCAACATAGCAACATTCGGGTGCCGCCTGTTCGAGCATCGGCGACAAAGCGAGCCAGAGCTGGAATCCCTTTACGCGTGATACGTCCTCAGGTGGCGACATTTCCTTGCCGTGCCAGACACCGCCACCAGCACGCATCCACTCTACGCCGCCATAGCCGATTGTTCCGGAACCGATGGACGGGTCTTCCCAGAGGAGCCGACCTTCAGTGAGCACTGTTACCGTGGCTACGCCCGAATGAGGATGAAGTGGCATGCCACCTCCAGCGGCCATCGCCTTCAGCATCGCGTGCTCGAAGTCGAAGATGTCCAGAAATACGAATGGCTTCAGAACCTGCCCAAGATCGGATGGACTCATCAACCGCACAATAGGTCCACTGCCGTGTCCTCGAGTGCGGTGTGCGATACCCCTTGGCGCGGTATCTGTAACGTCCTTGGGGCCCGCGGCCTCCACAGACAGCGCCTCTTTCTTGTTCATGGCTTTATTCATAGTCGTTGCCCCGCCTGCAAAGTTTCCATGCGACAGAATTGAACTGCGATTACCAGCGACGCGCGCCTTGCCAAACGAATCTTTCAGTGTCGCTGCCCGCGTAGTCGGGATCGAGATAGATATGCATGCGTCTGATCAGTCCGTCGGTATCAAACTCGTAGATGCTGCAGAAGCGCCCACCAGGTGTCTTGCCGCCAAACCAGAAAGAACCATCGTGATACGTACCCTCCGTCGTCCCTTCAGCGATGACAAAGTTCTCTCCCTCGAAAAATCTCATCGTCTCAATATCATGGGTGATCGTTCTGACCGTGCCCAGCAGCCCTTGAATGAATCCTGCAAATTCCACTCTCCCGCGTCCGAGACCGAACTTCGGAAAATAAAACTCGAAGTCATCCGAAAACAGCTCAAGCACGTCAGCGCGACCAGCGTCGGAGCGGATGAAGTACTCCTTCACGGTTCTGACGTTCTTCGATTCGCCTAGAGATTCAGACATGGCTAATGCTCCTTAAGAATACTGAGAACGCGTCACAGCGCAGAAAGATCCGGATTGCGTCAAACCGCTATCCTCTCTTATTGCGGCTTTTGATCGCACGGACGTTCAGCAATCGAGTGCTTTCAAGCGTGGGAAAGCGGGACCGGTTTGATTTCTGGACGTCCACCACACCTAGAATCGATAGCCGATCGACAAAAAGCTGATGAACGGATTGATTTTCACCTTCGCGGTTGTTGTCACTGTGCCCACTGCTGACCGGGTGGTGAGCGTTGCTCTTGTCGATAGCCACATATAGGAAAGTGAAATACCCACCGACCAGTGCGAATTGATGTTGTACGTCAGCCCGGCATTGACGAGCGGTGCGACCGAACTGCTCAGGGAAGCCGAAGTCGGCCCTTCGAGTGCCTTGCCGAGCATCGGCGAATAGAGCATCTGGCCGCTCGCCACGGGTTGGCTAAGCTGAATATCCCGGTACCACACATACGCCGCACCTGCGCCGATGTAGGGCCTGAAATGTGATGACGGATCGCCGAAGTGATACTGGAGCTGCAGTGCGGGACTCAACACACGAGCCGTGCCCAATTCTCCCAGTTGGGAAATTGATCCGGTTCCGCTCATCTGCAACTTGGGCGGCACGCCGAGGATCCCTTCCAGAGCAATGTGGTCGGTGAAGAAGTATCTGGCGGTGAGAGCAAACGTGTCGGAGTTGCCAACCGACGCCCCACTACCCGGAATCGAGCCCGACTGCCCGAGTGCGCTCACCGTCAAAGGTTGACTCGAATCCTGTGGCGCCATATGCAACCACCCGGCGTTGACGACAAACTGTCCGGCCGACTGTGCGTGGGCAGCCGATATCGATGCTATTGAAAGAACAATTGCCTGGCTAATGCGTTTCATGATGTCTCCACGTTTTATAATATGTAGTACTGAGTTAATCAATTACACAGAGCAACCTTTTATACAATGCCCGAATGTCAGCACTGGATCCTCGATATCGGCGGGAGCTGCGGCACTTAGCTACCGTTTGCCGCTGTTTTCTTTTATCTCTTTGCGCCCGACGTTAGTCACTGCCTGTGTGAACTGGACCAATCTTCCTGACACTGAAGGAGTTGTCCCGGCACGCCCCCCACAGACCCCTTCACAAATGTTCTCTTCAGGCGATGAAAAACTGGAACGGAAACCGTCCAAGCACCTGCCGGGCGACAGGCTCAACTGCATTCGAGTCGAGGTGCAACTCCACTACCAGGCCCTTGGCCTTGTCATCCTGGACAACAAGCTCCCGAAACGGGACATGATCCCCACGCAACGCAGCTTCGAGTGCATCCTTTGTCTCGCGGCGTTTGAGCGCAGGCTTGAAGATCTTGCCCACTGCAGTCAAAGGCATTGTTTCCACGATGCGGACCTGTCGCGGCATCGCGGCCCGCTCAGTAATCAGGTCCTTGATGAACGCCAGCAACTCGGATTCCGTGGCCGAAGCACCTGGGCGCAACTGCACATAAGCTACGGGGAGTTCGCCGGCATGCGCGTCCGGACGTCCGACGGCGGCGGCAATCTCCACTGCGGGATGCCGATGCAATGGCTCCTCAATCGTCAAAGGATCGATGTTGTGACCGCCGCGGATGATCAGTTCTTTCTTGCGCCCGGTCAGCCAGAAGTAACCCTCTTCATCCTGACGCGCGAGGTCGCCCGTGTTGAGCCACGAGAGCCCGTCACCGCAATCGATCCATACCCCGCGGTTCTGATCTGCGATGCGGTAACCGGCAAAGACGTTCGGGCCGGCCACGCTGAGCACGCCTACTTCGCCGTATCCACAGTCGCGTAGCCAGGCCCCGTCCTCATCGAGCTCGACCACCTTCATTTTCTGACCTGGTACGCGCAGGCCGATGGAGCCAAGACGACGTTCGCCCAACGGGGGATTGACGCTGCTGACGCAAGTCGCCTCGGTGAGGCCGTAGCCCTCCAGGATCTTGATGCCCGTGTGTTGCTCAAATTTGCGGAATACTTCCACAGGCATTGGCGCAGCACCGCACAGTCCATACTCAAGGCAGCTGACATCGTGCCGACCGACCGGAACCTGCAGGAGCGACGCGTAGAGGGTTGGGACTGCGCTAAAGAAGTTGATGCGGTGATACTCCACCATTTCCCAGAACCGGGCCACCACACCCTCGCCGCGATATCCCTGCGGCGTTCCGAGAATGACGTGCGCACCTCTGGAAAACGGCAACAACCCGGTGACAAGCACGCCATTCACGTGAAAGAGCGGCAATCCGCAAAACACCACCTTGCCGGGACCGATACCGTCGCCCAGCACCTGCGCGGTACTCCATGCGTTGGCAACCTCGTTGCCATGCGTGCGCATTGCGAGCTTGGGCAGGCCAGTCGTGCCGCCGGTGCAGAAGTACGAGGACGTGTCGTCACGCGAAAAGCTGCGTCCTTTGCTCAAATGATCCGATGGGTATTCGCAGATTGCGTTGTTCAGATCGTGGATCACGATCCCCGGCGGAACTGCGCCTCGCAAACCATCTGAGCCATGCAGGCGCTCGATTTCGCCCTTCTGTACCATCTGCGCCGCATACCGTCTCGCCCCCTGGACGCGGTCTGCGAGATTGACCAGGACGAGGTGCCGCAGTGAGTCAATGGAAGACAGATGCGGCTGAAGTTTGGCCCAAGTATCCGTTCCCGGGAATGGCGCCAGCGTGACCAGCACCGTCGCATTCGCTGCCTTCAACAGCTCAGCGATCGCCGCCCCCTCGAGGAGCGGATTCAACGCGGTGACGATACCAGTCGCTTGTCCACCCCAGATCACGAAATGGGTCTCGGGGAGATTGGGCAAGACAAAGGCGATCACGCTCTCTTTCGAGACGCCGATGGCATCGAAGAAGTTTGCGGTCTGCGTGATGCGCGCGAGAAGCTGCCGGTAGGTCCAGGTGTCGGGCGCGTGATGCTCGTCGACGGATAAAAAGAAGCTCAGGGCCGGAGCTTCGGGATGCAGGGTTGCCGCCCGACAGATCATCTCGTATGTGCTCTGCGGAAGATCGTCCGGTAACCCGTGCATTTCCGCGGCTTCAACGTCGTGCATTGTTGCTGTTCCAGACATGGTCATCACCTCTGCGCGACGATACGGTTGCGCTGCACGCCCAGATCCACGCGGCCGTCCACCGAGCGGATACTTGCTTCCACGACGTCGCCGACCTTAAGGTATTGCGATCTCGCCGACTGAACCTTCAGGAAAATCTCCCACTTCTTCTTTTCGGGAAGCAGCGCCGCGAACTTCTGCTTCGCGGGCGAGGGAACAGACAACGCGCAGCCGGCAGGAGTGCCGGTTGCGAGCAGATCGCCCGCGTCGAAGTCCTGGACGTGGGACAGTTCGGTAAGCGTCTCAGCTGGCCCGTAAACGAGGTTTGCCGTTGTGTCGTTTTGCCGGATTTGACCGTTGACAGTCAGCTTCAACTGAAGATTTCGCAGTGCCTGGAAATCCTCGCGCTCGAGCAGAGTCAGCCAGGGGCCGACGGGGCCGAAGGTACGGAACGACTTGCCCTTGTAGAACTGCATCTGGGGAATCTGGACATCACGCGCCGAATAGTCGTTGACGATTACGGCACCAGCCACATACTCGTGCAGATTGTTGTCTGTGACCTGCACTGGACCATGAATGGCCTTGCGCAGGATCAGTCCAAGTTCGATCTCATAGTCGAGATACTGAACCATACGCGGGCGTATTACGTCGCTGTCCCCCGGCACAATACAGCCAGAGGCCTTGGTGAAGATCATGTTGTAAGTCTTCACGTCGGGATCCATCCCCGACTCAATCATGTGCTGGCGATAGTTGGCTCCCTGGCAGACGAATTGCTGATTCTGCGTCACCGGCGACAGCAGCTTGACGGCAGATCGGTCGAGCGTTTCGCCGTCAAGTGCTGCCAGCGCGGCCGGAGTCGTGCAGCGAATGAAGTCGCCGGTAGTGGCGTAGTCACCGGGAACCGGCGTAATGCGATTGTCGCGAATCACACCCCAACGGGTGTGACTATCGTGCTCAAATCGGACAATATTGATTGGCATGGCTAAATACTCAGTCTTGAAATCGATACATTGTGTGTCGGACGCCATTTACTGGACAACGTCACCGACGATTACTGCCCATGTTCCCTTGACGGCGAGACCGTTGTTGCAGCGAATCCTGTTCGCCGCTCCTGCGCGCCGATCACGCGAACAATCGCGCGAGCGTCACAAGTTTCCGCAGCGTCAGATCCGGGGTACGCCTGAGGTTGCGGACCAGTGCAGCAATCGCTGATGGATTAAGCCTCGGCTTGGTAAAGCTGGCCGGCATCGTCTGCCCCCACTGCGACATGGCCTCGCGACTGACGGCATGCACCCCAAGCGGACGGTTCGCAGTGAACATGTCCCCATCGCAGTAGTGTTCATGCTTGTCTCCCCATGGATCCTCCCAGTAGTCGAAGATCTGGCTGCCCAGAATGTGCCGGCCGATTCCCCATGCATGCTTCCATCCGCGCTCGCGCAGGACGCGCTGCCCCATCCCAACCGCGTCCGCGTCGACAACTTCGTAGGCGCTATGGCTATAGACCGGCATGAAGCTCTGTGCCAACGCGAGTGTGTGATGGTCTGCCGGCGTATCACCAAGATCCAGGCGAAAGAAAGTCACGGCGGGAGAACCGTCAGGCAACACCTGAACATCGCTCGGGATCAGACCGAGTTGCTCCGTGTACCAGGCACTGCAAGCCTGATAGTTGGCGACTTCCAGTACGCAGTGACCCAGACGAACGATCTCGGGCGGCTTCGCTGGGGGGCGCTGCGTGTCATCGATGCGCTGCACGGCCCCAGCGGTATTGATGTGAAGCGGCTCTCGACGCGGCAATTCGGCTGCCGGAACCTGGCCCCAGGCAACTTCCACCTGGAAGCCGGCTGGATCCCGCAGCGCAACGCGTTCACCACCACCGGGATGCGCAGCGGGTTCGATCTGGCTGGCGCCCGGCACTGCCGCGAGCCTCTCCAGGTCCGCGCGCGCCGCTACCGCGAAGCCAAGGCCAACGAAGCGAGGTTTGTCTGCGCGATGGACACGGTAGCAGTACGGCGTGCCGGACGTGCCGCGCAGATACAACACCTCGTCCGAGCGTTCGGCAACCACGAGACCGAAGTCAACGAGGAAGCGCTCGGCCTCGTCAAGATCCGGCCGCTCGAAGATCAGATAGGCCAGCGAGGTGGCTTTCACCGTCGGATTGGGATGGCGAGCCGGTTGGGTGGTAAGCAGTTGAATCATGGTAACGAGCACGAAGGTTGGCAACGTCCAGATGGGCAACCCCAAGTTGGCGACAGCTTGACCCAATTATGAACACTGATGTTCATCAAAGCATATCAGTGTAAATCACTAGTGATCCTTCTTGACTCTTTATGAACAGTCGTGTTCAATTATAGACGTCATTTGATGGAACTGCTCATGGAACCCAATCTTCCGATCATTTCCCGGATCCATCGGGCGGCGTTCGAGCTCTTTGCAGAGAAGGGAGAGAAACAGGTCAGCATCAGCGAACTGGCTCAGACGGCCGGGATTGCGCGCGGAACGGTCTACAACCACGTGCCATCGCCCGAGGCGCTCTTCGAAACCGTTGCTGCACGCATGGCGGAGGAAATGCACGAACGGGTCGTCGCGAGTTTCGCCGGCGTCCCCGACCCGGCACATCGACTGGCCAATGGCATCCGCTATTTCATCCGCCGGGCTCACGATGAGCCTCACTGGGGGCGATTCCTCAGCCGGTTCGCCTTCAGCCACAAGGCGCTGCAGGGGATGTGGGGCGGAGCTGCGATGCGGGACGTCCTCGACGGCCTGGAGCAACAGCGATACGACTTCCATCCCGACCAACGGCATTCGGCCACGGCCTTGATCGCGGGTGCCGTGCTCGCCTCAATCCTGCTGGTGCTCGACGGCCACCGGACCTGGCGTGACGCAGGTTCGGACACTGCGGAGCTGGTGTTGCGCGCGCTCGGTGTAGGAGTCGAGGCTGCCCGACGCTACGCGACCGACGAACTTCCACCGCTGGCCGATTGCGCATGACACGTTGCTCTTGTCGAGCTTATCGCCTGTGCGGCAGAAAGAGTACATAGCGGCCACTGGATTACACACACGTCGCCAATCGCATCGTGCAGTAGTCGGCGCGGTGTGCCAGGTGCAAGAGACTATGGATTATTAGGAGACCTGTATGACTACGACGCCTGTCCTGATTGTCGGCGGCGGCCCTGTTGGAATGACACTCGCCTTGAGCCTCAGTCGGCAGGGCATTGCCTCCGTGGTGCTCAATGACCGCACAGGCACGACGCGCCATCCGAAGCTGGATGTCGTCAATTGCCGTTCCATGGAGATCTTTCGTCAACTGGGTTTGGCCGACAAAGTCCGTGCAGCCGGCAATCCCCTGAATGCCAACCAGTACGCGGCCTACGCCGCTTCCGCGAGTGGGCCGTGGTACGGCGTCCTGCGTGATCGCCACCTTTTCTATCTGCCCGTGGCCCAGGCTCGCAAGCAGATCGAAACCTGCATCGACGGGAGTCTGCCGCTCGAGTCGATGCAGCGGATATCGCAGATGTATCTCGAACCTATTCTGCTTGAAGCAGCGCAGGCGGACACGAACATCGACATTCGTTTCGGCTGGAAAATGGAAGACTTCCGGCAGAACTCCGATGGCGTCATCGCAAACGCCCGTCGTCTGGAAGACGGTCAAACCGAGCAGTTCCAGGCTCAATATCTGATCGGCTGCGATGGTCCGAACAGCCTGGTCCGACGGTCCCTGGCGATCGAGTATGACGGCACGCGCGATCTGATCGGTGAGTTGTACATCATTCATTTCCGCTCCGAAGCAGTCAAAACGCTTTACCCCGATCAGCAGCCCTACTGGCATACCTGGCTCAGCCGGCCCGGGTTCACCGGATTGCTCGTTTCACCGGACGCCAGCAAGGACGACTGGGTGCTCCACCTCGCCTATCCGCCGCGGGCCGGAGAGTCACTGGAAGCACTTGTCGAAAGCGCTCTTGGTACAAAACTGCCGTTCGAGATCGTCCAGAGCGGACCCTGGCGGCCGCAGTTCCTCGTTGCGCAGCGCTTCGGTCAAGGGCGTGTATGGATGGCAGGAGACGCCACGCATCAATACATGCCTACGGGTGGGCTCGGAATGAACACCGGCGTGACAGAGGCACACAATCTGGCCTGGAAACTGGCCGCCATGCTCAAGGGCTGGGGCGGCAAGGATCTGCTTCCGAGTTACGGGATCGAACGCCTGGCCATCGCACGCCGGAACCGCGACCACGTAATGAAATGCGCTGCGGCCGCGTTCGAAGCGCAGTTTCCCGACAAGGACGCAGTTTTCGAGGCCACCCTCAAGGGCGACGATCAGCGCAATGAGTTAGGACATATGCTGGAGACGCGCATTTCTCGGATGTACGAGGCACTTGGCATCGAGATAGGATATCGCTATGAAGGCTCCCCGGTGATCTTGCCCGATCACGCTGAAGCGCCTCCCTATCCCGAGATCGAGTACCGCCCGACAACCTGGTCGGGAGCGCGCCTGCCAAGTACCTTCCGCGCAGACGGCACCGCGCTTTTTGACCAACTCGACCCGTGCGGATTTACGCTTCTGGTTGCCGAAAGTGCGGACTGCGACACAAGTCCGATGCGCGCAGCTGCGGCCGCTGCAGGCGTGCCACTCATCTCTTTGCACATCCACGAGCCACACATCATCCGGATGCTTGAATGCAAGTGGGTGCTCGTGCGCCCCGATCAACACGTGTGCTGGCGCGGCAACATGCTACCCGCCGACTGCCAACCCATCATCGATACCGCGCGTGGAGCCCAATCATGAATCACGCTACCCATCCCGTCACGCGGCCCGTTCGCCGTCCCCAGCCATCCTCCCGGGCGGAACGCGTCCGGAATTCGCTGATCGATCACATCCCATCGACGCTGGCGAACTTTGGTGTATTTGCCCTGCTGTCGATGACGCCCAGACTCATCCACCGTGCCGCAGCACGCACACCACGACTGCAGGAATTGTTAGGGACCAGTTCGTTCGTCGTAACCATAACAACATTGCAAGGCGGCGGTGGCCAACTGACGCTGCGCAACGGGCAACTGTCGTTCAGTCGTAGCACCACACACACTGCGGATCTGACCCAGACGTGGTCGTCGGCCCGCGAAGCACTTCGAGCGCTGACCAGCAGCGACGAAACAGACCTTCAGCGTGCCTTCGTTGCCGGTGACCTGAAGATGCGAGGAAGCTTTCTTCCCGTACTTTGGCTCAACGAGGCGCTCAAGCTCGCGCGAGGTCGAGACAGCAAACAGGTTACCCGGTTCCTGTCGCGCGACGCGGCCTGACCGGTCGATTCCACACTCCACGCTCCTTACCCGAAGCCCATCATGTCCATACACTCCATCGATACCCAGGTCGTCATCTACGGCGGTGGCATCGCCGGCGCCCTGCTTGCCAAAACCCTTTCCCGCACCCTCCCGGTCACACTGGTCGACCCGAACGAGTACTTCGAAGTACCGATGGCGGCACCCCGAAGTCTCGTGAAGCCTGAGTTCGCTGAGCAGTCGATCATCCCCTTTGCCAAAGCGTTGCCCCGTGTCCATCATGTTCGCGGCACGTTGGTCGAACTGCGGCGCAACGGCGGCCTGGTCGAACTGCACGATGGTCGAAGACACGTCGTCAAGGGGCGCGTGACGGTCCTGGCCACCGGAAGCGCTTTTTCGAATTCCCTGATGCGCGCCATGGGTGGCGCGTCAGTCAACGAACGCAAAGCCTTCTATGCCAGCTACCAGCAACGGATCGCCGCGGCGCAACGAATTCTCATCGTTGGCGGTGGTCCGATCGGCGTCGAAGTAGCAGGAGAAATTAGCGAAATTCACCCGCAGAAGTCCATCACGATCCTCGAGGCAGGACCTCGGTTGTTGGGCGGAACATCGGAAGCCGCGGCAGCCCACGCCGCGAAGGTTCTGAAAAACCGCGGCGTGACGCTCCTGCTCAACGAGCGGCTCAAGCTGGCCGGCAGTACCAGCGCGGACGCATTTGCGCCTGCCGGCGAAGCACAGACCGAATCTGGAAAACGCATTCCGTACGACCTCCTGATCTGGTGCATCGGCGGAAAACCCAATACGGGCTACATGAAGCAGCACTTCCCCTCGGCGCTAAATGGCGCAGGACGGATTCGCGTTACGCCTGAACTGCGGGTCGTCGGGATGGATACAGTCTTCGCACTCGGCGATATCACCGATCTGGACGAAAACAAGATGGCCTGGCATATCGACAGCCAGGTCAAGAATGCGGCCTACAACATTCGAGCCGTTTTGGCCGGTTCCGGCAAGTCGCCACGACTGAAGGCTCATAAGCCGCAAACCGGAAACCCGATGATGGCCGTCACGCTCGGCAGTCGCAACGGGGTTCTCCATCTGCCGGTGCTGGGTGTCGTTCGCTCTCCAGCCTTCAGCCGTATGGCGAAGGCTGGCCATATGCTCGTACCCAAGTTCAGGAAGGCGCTTGGCGTCTAGCTCCCTGCAGCCACGGCAATCGGTCAGGTTCGCCGAAGAACATGGACGCTCCCTGAGTTCCCCAATTTATTCCATACCGGAGTTCTATTCATGCAACACACCTCCAACACGCTGGGCCGCCTTGCTGCCGGCCTGGTGATCGCCTGCGTTGCCGGTACTGCTCTTGCGCAGGCCTCGCCGGTGGGCACCTGGAAAACGATTGACGATACAACCAGGCAGCCTCGCGGCGAAGTCACTATCGTCAAACAGAATGATACGTATTCGGGCGCGTTGACCAACGTGCTAAAGGAAGACGAGCGCACCAAAATCTGCACGAAGTGCACTGACGACCGGAAAGACAAACCCATCGTTGGCATGACGATCCTGTCCGGGATGAAGAAGACAGGAGACAACGAATGGTCAGGTGGGACGATCCTCGATCCGGAAAATGGCAAGGCGTACAGCGCGAAGATGTCCCTGTCGGACGATGGAAAGAAGCTGAATGTGCGGGGGTTCATCGGCATCAGCCTGCTCGGCCGGACGCAGACCTGGCTGCGCGAATAGTCAGAACCCATGTCGTGCCACGCGTCCTGCCACCCGACGGGAGAATGGCCTGGCAGGCCGCACTTCAGCGCGCTGTGGCGGCCCACATTTGTTGCCCGATGATCTGACGAGGGAAGCCTTTCATTTTCCCATCGAGATGTTGACCAAAATTAGACAATCGTGTCCAATGGTAGACAATCAAGATGGAATCAGTCATGGAGCCCAATCTCCCGATCATTTCCCGGATCCACCGGGCGGCCTTTGAGCTTTTCGCAGAAAAAGGCGAAACACAAGTCAGCATCAGTGAACTGGCCCATGCGGCCGGCATTGCTCGTGGCACGGTCTATAACCATGTGCCGTCGCCCGAAGCGCTATTCGAGACCGTCGCCGCACGCATGGCGGAGGAAATGCACGAACGCGTCGTTGCAAGCTTTGTGAACATTTCCGACCCCGCCCAACGGCTAGCCAACGGCATTCGCCACTTCATCCGTCGAGCTCACGAGGAACCTCACTGGGGTCGCTTCCTTAGCCGCTTCGCATTTAGCCACGATGCGCTACAGAACATGTGGAGCGGGCCCACGATGCGCGACGTTCTCGATGGATTGGAGCAAGGTCGTTACGACTTTCGGTCGGACCAGCTTCATTCGGTGATTGCGGTTATCGCGGGTTCGGTGCTCGCCTCAGTCGTCCTGGTACTCGACGGCCATCGGACCTGGCGCGACGCTGGGTCCGATACGGCCGAACTCGTGTTGCGCGGTCTCGGTGTCGAAGCTGAAGCCGCCCGGCGCTATGCAACGACCGACCTGCCACCGTTACCAGAACGCGCATAGCGCCATAACTCGCTCGCTGGGGTAGTGCTAGCGCACGTGCCGCGAAATGAATTCAAGGACGGGGCCGGTTAACGTCTGGTCGCTGGTATCGACCGAATAAATTTCGGACATATGCCCATGTTGTTTCGCGACCAGCATCGCATGATTGCGGCCTGCCGCGGTCAGCGCGGCATCAAGATGCTGGGCCTCGTCAATCATCGCCTGTGGGTCGAACTCCGCAGAGGTGATCAGTAACGGAACGGCAGACGCCACCAGACCATTGACGGACGCTCTGCCGATGGCCGTTTCCGGCGGCCCAAAGTAAACGTTGACCGAGGGATCCCGCAACGTGTAGATCCCTGACGACAGGACCGCAGCTGAAACGGGCTCCGTTGCGCCCTCAACGTCGCGATAGACCTCTGGATGTGCCAGGAAGCTTGCTACGTGCGAAGCGCCGGCGGAATGCCCCCACAGCACGATGCGCTGCGGATCCGCGCCTAAAGCAGTAGCATGGCTACGCGCCCACGCAACTACCTGCGCGATTTCGCGTTGCACGACCGGATAAGCGGCCTTTGGTGCGAGCGTGTAGTTCATGTTCACACCGACCATGCCATGCTTGACTGCCCAAATCATGACGTTGTCGTAAAAAGGCCCGATCCTGCCATCAGGTGTCCTGCTTTTGTCGTCAAAACGAAAGGCACCGCCATGAACGAAAATCAGAATGGGGCGTGGTCGCGAAGCTTCCACCGGCGTGAAAACGTCCACATTTTCCTTTTCACCCGCGCCATAAGCGACGTCGCGCTGCACGGCAATACCTTCCGCCGGCATCCGCTCCTGCATTGGCGCGTAGATATGCGCAGTCTCAAATGGATCGACCTTGGGTCCCATTGCAGCAATTGCTGGTGCGATGTTCGCGGGAACCTGTGCCTGAGCGCTCGCACAGGCTAGCAAGCTGCCTGAAACGCACAATGGAATTGCACCACGCGAAGCTAACAGGAGAATGGGTTTCTGAAGATGCCGAATCATTGATTGCAATCGCTCGCAGAAAATGACTTATTCTGCCGATAAAGTCAGGGCTTTGTGTCTCGAATTTTTACAATATATTGCGTGCAACGCTTCTTTCCGAAGTGCGTTTTGGGCAGACTTCGATCCAGGCCTTGTCGCTGCCAGATCGACCATTAGCGAACACGATCGACGATCCAATGAATCTCACGCCATCAGGTGTCAGTGCTTCGCTGCGTCAGCTGCTTGCTCTCGCAACATCTTCCACCGCGAAGCGGCGTTTTCCGTTCGCCCTGCGCGCCGGCTTAAGCAGCGGAATTCCTGTAGTGATCGGCTGGTTTGCCGGCGATATCAAAGCCGGGCTACTCGCAACCATCGGGGCATTCACGGCGCTCTATGGAAGCGGCCGGCCTTATCGCAACCGCGCCGTTCACCTTGCCGCTATTGCGATTGCACTAGCTGCTATCGTCGCGTTGGGTATCAGCGTGGCCCCCCATCCCTGGTTTGCCGCATTCATCGTGGCAATGATCGCGGCACTTGCTACGTTCATCTGCAATGCGCTGCACATCGGGCCACCTGGCGCGTACATGTTTGCGCTTGCCTGCGCAAGCGGAACCGGGATGGCGGGTGACGCCAGCGACCCGATCCGAAGCGGCCTCTACGTTCTGTGCGGCGGCATCATTTCGTGGCTCTCGCACATGACGGGCGCACTGCTCGACCGACGCGGGCCCGAACGGTCTGCTGTGATCGCGGCGGCGGAATCGGTTGCGAACTTCGTCGATTCCACCGGTACGCCGCACAACGGGACCGCCCAGCATCAGGCGGCTCGCACACTCGACGAGGTCTGGACCACACTCGTGACGCTCCAACCTGTCATGCAAAAACACGAGTGTGCGCTGGATACGTTGCGCCAGTTTGCACAACAGCTTCATACCATCTTTGCTTGCGCTCTCACTGCGGCCGGCGAAAATAGACCAGCGCAATCTAGTCTTGCAGAGGAAGCTCGCGAGATTGGCCGGAAGGCGAAATTGGGAATCCTCGACGCAATCTCTCCCCCAACGAGACCGTTCCCTCTCGGCCGCCCTCGCGCCGTTGCTGCGCTGCTGGAAGGCCTTGCCCCGTGGTCCACCCCCCTGCTGCTCTCCGCACGCGTGTGCGCAGCGACACTCATCGCTGGGGCAATTGGCGTCGCGCTCGGCCTGGACCGGGCTTACTGGGGTATGGCGGCCGTCGTTGTTGTGCTGAACCAGCCGTATGGCTGGCCGGGCACGCTACGTCGAGCGCTTTCGCGGGTAGTTGGAACGCTGCTCGGCCTTATGTTGGCGTGGTGCATCTTTGTGGGTCAACTGCAGGGAGTATGGATTGCGGCCACAGTGGGACTTTTGCAATTCCTCGTGGAGATCTGGGTGGTGCTCCAGTATGCAATCGCGGCGATCTTCATCACGGCCAACGCAATGACAATCGCCGCGGGAGGAAACATGCCCCTTGGCATTGCCGAGCTTTTCACCGCGAGAGCGCTTGATACTGCTATTGGTTGCGCTATAGCCATCGCGGTCTTCTCGATTGCCGCACCGCGTTACTCGACACGTCAGTTCCGCAGTGAACTCGTGCGCACCATCGTCGCAGCCCAACGCGTGCTTTGGTGCCTGTCGCATCGCATGGTCGTTACTTCTGAGGCTCTCGAAGCGCGCCGAGATCTTCAACACCGCGCCATGGCGCTACAGGATCTGTTCAATGCGGATTCAGCAATGCTCGAACGGAGTACATCCAGTGCGACGAAGATCGCATCCGTAGCCGCCGCAGCGCAAGCGCTCACGTACCGGTTGTTGAATATCTGCTGGCAAATCGAATCGCAGAACGTCTGCGCAACCCAGCCGATCGTGTTCGACGATTGTTCGGTCGCCTACGACTGGCTCGAATCGCTCAAACAGTTAATCGAAACCGGTTCCTCCTCACTTCCAGCCGGCGCGTCACCGCGGTTTCTCGGAGACGAGATCATCGAAATCGAAAAGGCGCTCCGTGAACGCTCTTGAAGGCGACAAAGTCAGCAAGGCGTTCTCCTGGGCCCCCACTCCATCTGCGCCAGGAGTTGGAGGGTGCCACGTTACCCAACCGGGATCATCTTGCCTCAGAGTAGTCTTCCGCAGCGACCATGCATGTACGGTGGAGCTTACCGGTTCCAGTTTTCCCCAGATATCGAAAGGCAATATCTGCCTGCCGTCTAGCGCTATCTCCCGCTGACACTCCGCAACCGAGAATTTGCGCGTGTTGCTTTGGGAGAAAACTGGAACCGTCAAGTGTTTCGGGTACCGGCGATCGGGTTTCGGCGTGTCATACACGGCGCGCGTTACGCCGAGTTTCTTAGCTGAAGCACCGGGGAAGGCTTTGCGTCGCTCGCCCCTTTGCCCCGTGCTGGTGCGTATATGCACTCGAACGAATGCCAGACGTCCGATGATCGCCCCGTTGCCGCGAAGACAACGTTTGACCACGTGACGTCTGCCATTGAAGACGACAGGCCCGAAGCTTGCATAACAGGGAACAAGAACCACGCTCCCCTGGAACCAACACATGTCGAATCCACAAGCAATCGTCGACCTCACTCATGAAGTCAAACGCCTCGCCACGAGCAAGATCAGCGATATCAACGACATCAACCGCGAGACCACATTCCTCGCCCTGAACGCGCTCATCGAGGCGGCGCGCGCGGGCAACGCGGGCAAAGGCTTCGCGGTTGTCGCAAACCAGGTCAAGCAAGTTTCCAGGCGCATCTCGGAAATCACCACAGATCTGAACAAGGATCTCGCCGGCTCGCTGTCCACGCTTACGCAACTCGGCGATAGCATGATCGAGCGCCTGCGTTCGCACGACGGTCAACGTTGCGCAGATCTCGCGCTCAACATGATTGATGTCATCGACCGCAACCTCTATGAGCGCTCGTGCGATGTGCGCTGGTGGGCCACAGATTCGGCCGTCGTGGATTGTCTCGCCAATCATGATACGTCTTCTGCGAAGCATGCCAGCGAGCGGCTTTCGGTAATCCTTGATAGCTACACGGTCTACCGTGACATATGGATAGTCGATGAACACGGTGTCGTCGTCGCGAACGGGCGGCCAGCCTTGTATGCCGCGCGCGGCGAGAACGTCGCAGGTGCGGATTGGTTCAGGAACGCGATGAAAACCAGGTCAGGTGCGGACTACGTCGCATGCGACGTCGAGGCCCTCGTCTTGATGCACAACGCTCAGGTGGCAACCTATTCGACCGCGGTCCGCGAGGGAGGGCTAGCGAACGGTCGCGCGCTGGGCGCAATCGTGATTTTCTTCGACTGGGCGCCGCAAGCCGGCGCTGTTGTAAGAGGCGTCCGTCTGAGCGAAGAGGAATGGACTCGCTCGCGCTGCATGATCGTTGATTCGAACTTTCGAGTGATAGCCGCCTCAGACGGTCAGGGTATCCTGACCGAACGCTTGCGCCTGCAGGTCGACGGCAGGCAGACAGGCTACTATCGGGCTTCAGACGGAGCGATCGTGTCATTCGCGGCGACGCCCGGCTACGAGACATATCGTGGGTTGGGCTGGTATGGCGTCATCTGCCAGAAATCAGCATAAGGTCGCGCGCGCAGGGGTTGGGTCTGTTCGCGAACAGTCAACCACCTGAGCAGAGCTCAAGTTTTCCGCGAAGACCGCCGTGCAAAGCGGCTATGAGGATAAGTCTTCTTATCCTCCGTCGTCGGCGATCTAAGGCGCTTTGCTCGCAGCACTTCGGTTACGGCCGTAGCCGCGATAAGGGCGTTTATCGCGGCTACGCGTTCGGTCGCCCAACCGACAGTCCAACGTCGAATTGCCGATATCATTAAGAATGGAATGAACGTCCCCCACCCGACGGTGTGGCGACATAGTGAGCGAATCCGCACGCGCTGACGGGCCCAGAAATTTCCAGTTGAGAGATGAAGATGAAGGTTTCCCGCGGCAAACCGGAGGATGCGAGATGAGCTATATGACCGTCGGCGTAGACATCGCTAAGAATGTGATGCAGATGCACTGGGTCGAACCGGAGACCGGTGAAGTCTTCAACAGATCGATCAAGCGCGCAGCATTCCTCGAACACTTCGCGAATCGCGCGCCTTGTTTGATTGGAATGGAGGCCTGCGGCGGTTCACAGCACTGGGCGCGGCGGCTAATTGAAATGGGACATCAGGTGAAGCTGGTTCCCGCCAAGTTCGCCAAGGCGTTCAACATCGGGAACAAGAATGATGCGGCTGACGCGCGTGCCATATGGATGGCCACGCAGATGCCCAGCAAGAGCGTCGCCGTAAAGAGTGAAGCGCAGCAGGCCGTCCTGGCGCTCCATCGGATGCGCCAACAGAAGCTCAAATTCCGCACGATGCAGATCAACAGTCTGCGTGGTCTACTGACCGAATATGGAGAAGTGATGGGCAAGAGCCGCGCTGCGCTGGACAAAGCAATCCCGCATGTGCTGGCCAGGCTGGCCGACCGGCTGCCGGCCATGTTGATCGAGTCACTGCGCGAGCAGTGGAACGATCTCGAAAACCTGGACCGTCAGATCGCCGACATCGAACGCCGTTTGCTGAACTGGATGAAAGAGAGCAATGCCTGCAAGGCGATAGCAGAGATTCCAGGCGTCGGCCTGCTGACAGCGACCGCAGCGGTCGCGACGATGGGTGATGCAAAGTCATTCAGGTCAGGGCGTGAGTTCGCAGCATGGCTCGGCCTCGTTCCCGCCCAAACGGGCACGGGAGGAAAGGTTCAATTATTGGGGATAAGTAAGAGGGGCGATACCTATCTACGCACTCTATTGGTTCACGGGGCGCGCAGTGTGTTGCACCATACGAAGGAGCCGAGTGAATGGCTCAAACAGATCAGCCTCAGGCGCCCGTCAAACATAGTGGCCGTCGCACTGGCGAACAAGATGGCGCGAACAATCTGGGCAATCCTGGTACATGGTCGTGAGTATGAACGCGCTTACGTGAGCATCAAGCCACACCTGACCGCCTGATGCTCACGTAAGCAGAAATCTGATTTTATGGAGTGAACTCTCAAAGTTGCGCTGGCAATCGTAAGTGATGACGACACAGGTAGGACCGGGACTCGCCAAACCTGGGAATAACCAAGAGCTTCGAGCTCGCGTTAAGAATGAGGTGCGAGTCAGCGGATTTCATAGGGGCCAGCAGCCAGTCAGGCTGTAGAAAAGGCCGGATATAGAGCTGCAACCTTCCTGTCAGTCACTACGAGCGAAAAACCGGTGCAATCCGGGGGACGTTCATATAGGCTTATTCGACGCCTGCCGACACGCGCGGAGGCCCGTCACATTCCTGTGACCGATGGCAGGCATCGAATAACCCTTAACGGCTACGGAAGTTCGAGACCGAAGCGTCGGAGGGACCAGACATCCGACTTCGAATTTCCAGGTTCGGCCAGTTGCTGACATTTAGCCCGGTGGGACGAGCGGCAGCTTCGGACTCCATTGCCGCCACCCGAGCCGGGCTTTGATTGACGCACCAAGGTCGAGCGCCCCGAGCGGCTTGAACGAGAACGATTTACTGCTGGGCCCTCAAGCCGGCATCTTGCGGAAGGAAATCGCAAAACGATTCCAACTGTTGATCGCGGAAACGAGCAACGTCAGATCGACGATCTCTTCGTCGCTGAAATGCGGCTTGACGACTTCCCAAACCGCGTCGGGCACGCGGCCCTGCGAAACGAGTGTGACGGCTTCCGTCCATTCCAAGGCGGCGCGTTCGCGGTCCGTGAAGAACGGCGTTTCGCGCCAGACGACCACGGCCGCCAGTCGGCGATCGGTTTCGCCGCCCTTCCGCGCATCGGTCGCGTGCATGTCCACGCAGTAGGCGCATCCGTTGATCTGCGACGCGCGCAGGCGGACCAGTTCGACGAGGGACTTTTCAAGCGCTGACTTGCCGATGTGGTCTTCGAGCGCGAGCAAGGCCTTGATCGCATTCGGGTTGGCCTTGTAGAAATCGAGACGTTGTTCCACGATTGCTCCTGAGAATAGTTAGGAAGGTGCGATTGCTGCATTCGACCGTGTTGCATTTGCGGCGCCGCACACAACTGTTGCGGCTCTGTCGCGCGATCCGCAGAGGCTGGAATTCCTCACGCAACTTCGCGAGCTTTGTGTCAATTGCGCGAGGAACGCTGCCGGCTGATTCGGAAGGCGAGTTGGATCGGCGAGGCCTTCACACGCGCCCGTCTGAGCGCTTCAATGCGGCGGCGGTTTAACATCGAACGCAATCCGCCCCGCCGGCAAAAAAGTGAGCGAGATGACGGCCTCCCAGGCTCGGGTGCCGTCCAGCCGCCATAACACCTGCCGTTCCAACCTGCGAGCGCCGCGCCTTCGTTGAGCGGGACCACCAGGTTGATCTCGCCGTACGGGTGCAAGTGATAGCCGGCGCGCAAGCTGCCCTCGGGGTTGTCCTGGACGCTATCTGTGCTGTCCAGCAGTACCGCTGTGGCGCTAAAGAAGAACGTCTCCACGCTGGGCATACCAACTAGCGACCGACGATAACGCGGGCCCGCGACCTCGACATCGGCCGCCCAGCCTTCCTTTACGCCGAGACTAACCAGTCGCGCCAGGTCTTTGTACAACTCGCTCTCAACGCCATATTTCGCGCTCAGCCATTGCTCGACTCCAATCCCGGTGGTCATGTCCTTGACCTCTTGCAGCAGGGGGATGAGACGGGCCACAAGTTCGTCTTTACTATGGCAATATGCACCTTTCAGTAACCTTCTCGCCCCCCGAGAAATCCCCTTCAAGGAAGCGTTTTCATGGACCAGAAAGCATGTGTCTTCAGCGAGCTGCGCCCACGATTGCAGAAAATCGCGTATCGAATGCTCGGCTCGGTAGCCGAGGCGGAAGACATTGTGCAAGACCTATGGCTGCGCTGGCAGTCGGCCGACCGCGAGAGCATCGACAACGCGGAAGCTTGGCTAGTCGCGGTCACGACACGCATGTCCATCGACCACCTGCGCGCCGCGAAAATCCGACGCGAGCACTACACGGGCATCTGGCTACCGGAACCGGAATTGACAGATTCCCCGACCACGCCAGAACAGGCCAAAGAACGCGCCGATGACGTATCAGTTGCTTTCCTACTGTTGCTCGAGCGCCTCACGCCCGAGGCACGCGCAGCGTTCCTGCTGCGCGAGGTCTTCGACGCGGACTACGCGGAGGTGGCACTGGCCATCGGCAAGAGCGAAGCGGCATGCCGTCAGCTCGTGAGTCGTGCGAAGGTCCAACTGCGCGATGAGCGTCCACGTTATACAGTCTCGCGCGAAACGCATCGGCGCCTGCTGGAGGGGCTCGCGCAGGCGATCGAGCGCGGTGACTTCCACGCAATCAACGCGTTGCTCTCCGAGGACGCCATCCTGATTGGCGATGGCGGCGGCAAGGTGCAGAGCTTCCCGAAGCCGATGATGGGCGGCAGGCGCATCGCGCAGCTCTTCTATGCGTCTCATTTACGATTTGGCAGCGAAATGCGGCTCAAGCTGGTGCAACTCAACGGCCAATGGGCGCTGCTACGCTATTTCGAACGCCAGCTCGAATCCGCACAGTCGTTCGAAATCAACGGCAATCGCATCGTTTGCATTCATGTGCAGCGCAACCCCGACAAGCTGGCACGTATCGCAGCTGTGCACGGCAACGGCTGATACCATGCGCTGCGCACGCACTTGAGAGGCAGTAAGTACCCCGGCCCCGCTATCGCGCCGCTCGTCGATAAATAAATCTGGATTTGCGTCACAAACGAACGCACCCACCCGTCTAGTTGTCAGGAACATTACGACTATTGCTTCCATGACAGACCATCTTTCGTGCCGCTCGAACGGCGCCGACGATCCGTTGGCCAGCAGTTTCGCGACCAGCTATGCTGGCGTGGTGTCGTTTATCGCAGTCGCGAATGAGGGCAGTTTTGCGCGAGCGGGCGACCGCTTGGGCATTGGGCGCTCATCTGTGAGCCGCAATGTTCAGAAACTTGAGGCTCAACTCGACGCGCGGCTCTTCCTGCGCACGACGCGCAGCACCTCGTTGACGCGCGAAGGCGAGCTCTTTTACGAGAACTGCCAGGCTGGCCTCGCGCGCATCGCTCAGGCACTCGAAGACATGCGGGAGCTGCGCAACGGACCGCCTCGCGGCCATTTGAGCATCGCCTCGACGGCGGCCTTCGGGCGCAGGGTCGTCGCGCCGCTGTTGCGGGGCTTTCACGCGCGCTATCCGGATATATCCCTGGAACTGCTGCTGAACGAACGGCCCGCCGATTTCACTTCGGATCGCGTCGACGTGTCGTTTCGCGATGGACGCATGGAAGACAGCGGCATCGTCGCGCGCCACTTGATCCCCATGCAAATGATCGTTTGTGCATCGCCCGCGTACGCCCGAATTCACGGCTTGCCTAGCCACGTCGATGAACTGCTCGAGCATCGCCACATCAACCTGCGGACGGCATCGGGGCGCCTCAAGGAGTGGGAATTCAAGGTGGACGGTCTCACGCAGCGGTACCAGCCGACCGCGCGCCATACGTTCAACGACCCGGATCTGGCCTTGCAGGCCGTACTCGACGGACTAGGCCTGGCGCAGTTGCCTGCCTACCAGGTGTGTGAACTACTTCGTGACAGGCGGCTCGTCAGCTGCCTCGCCCAACACGCGCCAGACGACGGTGGCCACTACCTCTGCTTTCTCAGTCGAAAGCAGCTTCCGGCCCGCATTCGGGTGTTCGTTGACTACATGACTGAGCAAACGAGAGCGCTCGATCTCCAGTGTTCGACGCCGCTCACTATTGCGCAGGCAGCCGACCAGCAGCCCGCATGACGACTCCAATGATGTTCTGCAGGAAACACCGTGATTCCTCGCAAAGGCCTACCGGACAACACCGAGCATATGTATGATCGTTCGCGACTAGGCCGTCACCACCTCCCACAGCAGAGAGGCGTCTGCAAACCGATGCATCACGATGCGAATCCGCGCAGTGGGCGCGGAGGCGACCTGTCGAACCACAATCTCACGGAGAATCGTCAGACGATCGTCGGCATTGCGGTACAGAACTTACCGAGGTCAAGACAGTAGTATATAAATTGCGCGAGCGCGATTATTTGGCAATTGCCGCTCGGCCGGCAACGGACGTACCGTGGACGATCATGCGGTTCCAGCAGCGCCCGACCAAGAAACTACCGTGATCGAATTTGGGACCCCATGAGCAATCCTTTGCATCCCCCACCTCTGACCCTGCTCGAGAAGTATCGCGGCAAAGAAGGGCAAACGCTGTATTCAACGACAGTCACCGTTACCGGTGGCACAGCGGGACACGGCCGTGCCTCAGGCATCGCGAGTTCCGACGACGGCCAGTTGGCCGTCGAGCTCCGCCTACCCGAGGAACTGGGCGGACCCGGTGGCGGCACCAACCCGGAGCAGCTTTTCGCCGCGGGCTATGCGGCCTGCTTTCATGGTGCGCTGAGTCTGCTTGCCGCGCGCGCCGGCATTGCGCTCGCCAACACCTCCGTCGACGTCACGGTGCGATTCGGCCGCGATCCCGTTGATGGCTTGTTCGTCCTAACTGCGTACACACGTGTCCGCTTGCCGGGTCTAGAGCGTGAGCTCGCCGAACAGCTCGTTCGCGAAACTGAGCGTTTTACGCCTTACACTAAGATGGCGCGGCAGGGAATCGAAAACGTCGTCGCGCTCGCTGCTCCGGACGACACGGACTGAGACTGCGCGCCGCACATTCCCGGCACTACATCGCGATCGACTCCGCTGCGATATCTTCCGTGTGTTCGCCGAGCAGCGATCGCAGTTCGCGCTCGATCTGCACACATAACGTCGAAATCGGTACGTCGTTCGCGCTTCCTTCAAACGGATTTTCTGTACTCTCGCCGACCTGTTCTAGCGAGGTGTACATCCACGATACTGCGACGCTGCACGGCACGACGAGCCATATCATGTTTCCGTGCATGAAGCCACTCACGCTATCGTTGAGCTTGTCGAATTCGTGCAGCAAGCCAAAAGGAAAGAGCAGGCAAAAGAAGCGGACGAATAACGTGCTCACGGTCGCGTATTGACGCGGATATGGAAAATCCTTCAACCGTTCTGCCTTTGCCTGCAACGCAACGAAATCGCCCAAGGCGCGTTGAAGTTCCAGATAGAACGACAAATTCAGCTCTCCCGCGGTATGAAGCTTCTGCAGGCATGCGCCCTGGGTGTTCAGCAAGGCTGTCGCGGCGTTTGGGGCGCTTAGCGCGAGCGCGGTATCCGACGCTGGTAAATATCTATGCAGCGTCTCCTTGAGGCTCAATTCCCATTCCGGCACCCTGTAGTGACGACGGTATTCGGCATTAAATCCCTTGTTCATGCTCTCCCACACTCGCGGGCTGCGCAACGAATAACGCAATGTAGTGAGCCAGGCTAGATGACGCTCGATCAGCTTGCGGCTGACGCTTTCGTCGTCTGGAAAATCGCGGGCGAGCTGCCCCCAGCGCCGGCTCGCGCTCACAATGCCGGTCCAGATGTCCTGCGCGTCCATTGCCCTATTGTAGGTTTGAACGTTCTTGAAGCCGACGATGAACGACGTCGCGGTGCCAAGCAGCACGACGATGGTAAGCGGCACCGATAGCCACTCTATGTTGCAAAACCTGAACAGAATGACAGGCAACGTGCCCCAGATCGCGAGCGCGTAGATTTGTCTCCGGGTCCAGTAAAGAAATTCGGATAACTTATAAGACTTGCCGAGGTGCATATCGTGATCGCCTCGTTACACGGTGAATGAGTGGGCGCATGGATGGTCCGCTCGACGGATGCGCGATGCGTGTGCTTCCCGCACTCTCAAGACGTTCCACACCCTCATTTTGTGACATCGAACACGAAATTGCCCGTTGGTGCGCAGAGTATGTGGCTGGATGCGTAACCCAATTGGTGTAAGAAAGACAACACTATGGATCCTTACATGCGGCTAGCGCGAGACAGCACACCGACCTACGATTTACTTACGCGCTGATCCTCGGTTGAGGCATCAACCAGTCGCGGAGTCGAAACTCACCTACTCAAGGGGAAACGCATGACGCAGCGTATCAACTACATCCAGCAGTCACCGGAACTATTCAAGAAGTACATGGAATTCAGCAATCAGTTGAAGGAGAGCGCGATCGAAGAGTCGATTCGCGACCTCATCTCGATACGCGCTTCCCAGATCAACGGTTGTGGCTTCTGCGTCGACATGCACGTAAAGGAAGCTCGCATGCACGGTGAGCGCGAGCTGCGTATCCATCATCTGGCGATCTGGCGTGAATCCACGCTATTCGCACCACGCGAGCGCGCCGCCCTCGCATGGACCGAAGCACTGACACAGCTAGGCGCGCACGGCCTTGCAGACGATATTTACGAGCGCGTGCGTACGCAATTCTCGGAGAAGGAACTCTCGGATCTGACCTTCGATGTGATGGCCATCAACGGCTGGAATCGTGCGAATCTCGCATTCAGGACCGTGCCAGGATCGGCCGACAAGGCCTTCGGCCTCGACAAGGCCAACCTGGCCTGACTGCTCATACTTTGCTCTCGTCGCGAGCCCGCGTATGCGGGCTGCTCTACTGGAAGCCAATCATGGCTGGTTTCAAACATACCGTAGTCACGGCGCTCATCACTGCACAGGCGTTGATGAGCAGCGTTCAGGCCGCGCCGCCAGAAGCTCGCGTCACGCCTCTCATGACGGTCCCGCTTGAGGACTATCCGGGCAAGGAAGCGTTGATGATCAGCGTCGAATATCCGCCGGGCGCCGCGGATCCGGTGCATCGGCACAATGCATACGGCTTCATCTACGTGCTGGAAGGCACGATCATCATGCAGGTAAGGGGCAAAAAGCAGGTCATACTTTCGCCAGGGCAAACGTTCTATGAAGGCCTGAACGATGTCCATACGATCGGGCGCAACGCGAGCCAAACGGAGCCCGCAAAATTCATCGTGATGCTGCTGAAAGATAAAGGCGCGCCGGTTCTTGTGCCGGCGAAATAAACCAGACGCCTACGTTGCCCCAGGTCGAACGTTCCTGACCCCTAGGAAAACATGGCATTCCATCCGGAAAGTTGTGCCTGGCGAAATCGAGGGAGTTGCCTCTACCGAGCGCCTCGCCGCCGCGCCAATGCGACAGCCACCGGTTAAGTGGTGGCAACGCTCGGTTAGCAGCATTCGCTCCTGCGATTGCGTCAAGCGCTTGGGAGAACCGCGAATGCGGTTGGCGAGACTATAGCTGTGGCAGACAAGAACTGACTGAGACAAAACGATCGGCTGACAAATCTTTAGTAGCAAGTGTATGACCGCATCAGGCCAGAAAATACTCGCTTTCGTAATCACGCAATAATCTTCTGCATTCCTATATTTATCCAATCAAGGGAGTAAGCATTCATGCGACTCGTCATTATAGGTGCCGGCTTCGCCGGCATGTACGCCGCGCTTTCCGCAGCTCGTCTGCGCGACATCCAGGGAGTGACTCCCGAAGAACTCGAAATCGCGCTGGTAGCTCCGGAGCCGAAGCTGGTGGTTCGCCCGCGGCTCTACGAACGGAATCCTGAGACCCTCACGGCACCATTGCTGAATGTGCTCAACGCCATCGACGTGGTGTATGTGCAAGGTAGCGTCGAGACGGTTGACACCCAATCCCGCATGGTGCAGATCGCATACGGAAAAGACCTGAGCAAGTCGCTCTCTTACGACCGCCTGGTGGTGGCCACCGGCAGTCGACTATTCCGTCCCAACATTCCCGGACTCGCCGAGCACGGCTTCAGCGTCGACTCGCTCGACGATGCGGTTGCCCTCGACAAGCACCTGCACAGCCTCGCCAACCGCCCGCGGTTGAACGGGCGCGACACGGTCGTCGTGGCTGGCGGCGGATTCACTGGGATCGAGGCGGCAACTGAAATGGCGGGCCGTCTGCCCGAGATTCTCGGTAAAGATACCAAGACCCGTGTCATCATCATCGACCGCAACAGTGTGATCGCACCCGACATGGGCGAAGGTCCCCGCCCCCTCATTGACGACGCGCTGCGCAAGCTCGGTGTGGAAACCCGCCTCGACGCCGGCGTCGCCTCTCTCGACGAATCGGGCGTGACATTATCCACCGGCGAACACATCGAGACGGAGACCGTGATCTGGGCAGCAGGCATGCGTGCCGCCCCGCTGACCGCGCAGATTCCGGCCGAACGCGATAATTCTGGCCGACTTCTGGTCGATCGCGATCTGCGCGTACCGGGCGTTCAGGGTGTCTTCGCCACCGGCGATGCCGCCCGTGCCGCCTGCGATGACGACGGCAACTATGCACTGATGTCATGCCAGCACGCGACGCGTATGGGCGCATTTGCCGGCAACAACGCCGCAGCGGAATTGCTTGGCGTTCCGACCAAGCCCTACCAGCAGAAGGCCTACGTCACTTGCCTCGACCTCGGCGAAGCCGGCGCACTGTTCACGCGCGGTTGGGAGCGCAAGGTAGAGATGGTCGGCGATGTCGCAAAAAAGACGAAACAGGAGATCAACACCGTCTGGATATATCCACCGAAGGCCGAGCGCGCCGCCGCACTCGCGTCGGCCGATCCAGAGCGTGTGACCGATCTCTGAACACCTCGCGAGGATCGAACGCGTTTTCCACGCAGAAAGCGCGATCTGCCAAACATCGCGCTTAGGAGCCCCCAGAGATGAACCAGATGACTTGCAACTCCCAAGAGGAGGCAAACATGAAACTGGATAACACCCGCACCTCGGCAGTCCGCGCCAGACGAGTTGGCGCTATCCAGTTACCAAGTCGAAACATTTAAAACTCGAGCGATGTGGGGTGGACGCCGTTTGCGGCGTCCGCTATAAGTCGAAATGAAAAGGACACGGCTTCCAGCGGTAGGTGGACGCTGGGCTGACAGCGTCGAGCAATATCAGGTCGTCCTCTCGCACTCCTCTTCCAACCCAGCGCCCGCTCGTAGCGGTTCAAACGAGGATACGACGTTCCACGCGGCCAGTTGCGCAGCGACGAAGTCGATAAATACCCGCACACGCATTGGCATATTTCTTCCGAACGCGTGAACTGCGTGAACGGGCACCGATGCTAACGCGCTATCGGGCAGAACCACATGCAACCGCCCCGCTGCAATGTCTTCTCCCACGGCGATCTCCAGAATCTGCGCGATACCTAGTCCATTCAACGCTGCAACTCGCATTGCATCGCCGTTGTCCGCGTCAAACCTCCCTTCGATCGCCATCGACATCCCGTCTCCGAAGACTAGGGGGTACGCACGTCCGTTGAGCCGATAACGCACATGCTGATGCTCGCCAAGATCCGCGACCACACGCGGCGTACCTCGCTCGCGCAGGTAAGCGGGCGCGGCCACCAGAGCCAGTTGAAGACTGGCGACCCGCAGCGCATGCAAGCTGCTGTCTTCTAGCCAGCCCACTCTTATGACGATGTCGAAGCGATCGCGTATCAGGTCCGCATGGCGATCGCTAACACTCACGTCTAGCGCGAGTTCCGGGTGACTCGCCATGAGTTTCCGCGTGACGGGGTCGAGCAAAAGGCAGCTCAGCTCCGCAGGCAAGCTCACACGTAGTCGTCCAGTGGCGGCCGCAGGCGAGCGCAGCACTTCGTCCGCACCTTCCAGTCCGCGCATCAGTGGTGCTACGCGCTCATAGTACGCCTGACCCTCCATGGTCAGGACGAAAGCGCGCGTCGAGCGTTGAAACAACCGAACACCCAGTCGCTTTTCGAGCCTCGCGACGCTCTTTGACACGGCTGACGGTGTGGTGCATAACGATTGGGCTGCCATCGTAAACGACCCCGTTTCGACGGAACGAACGAAAGCCGGAAGGCCATTAAATTTTTCGGCAGACATGATGACAAAGCGGAACAAGTGAAATAGCCGATGTGCGACTACATCAGCGTGGCGGCCGTTGCTAAATTTCAGCGGTACGCCAGATCGGCGGAACATCGTGGAGAAAACATGAATCGGCTCGCAAATAAAGTTGCTGTCATCACCGGCGGAAATAGTGGAATCGGACTGGCCACTGCCAAACTACTAGTCGCCGCAGGTGCGAACGTCATCGTTGTGGGGCGCCGAGCAGATGCCGTCCATGCGGCTGTGTCCGAGCTTGGCGACAAAGCACTGGGAGTGACGGGAAATCTCGCAGATCCGAAAACGCATGACGATGTAGCATCACTCGTGTCTCATCGTTTCGGTGGGCTCGACTTTTACTTCGCAAATGCGGGAATCAACACACTCGAGTCGTCGAGCGAAGTTAGCGCTGATTCCTACGACCTGCACTTTGCGACCAACACAAAGGCAATCTTCTTCGGCGTACAAAAAATTGCGCCGTTGATGCGCGATCGCGGTGCCGTCTTGCTGACCAGTTCGATTGCAAGTTACAAAGTGTTTGATGGGCACGCCGTCTACGCAGGCACAAAGGCCGCAATCGAGGCGTTTGCGCGGAGCTGGGCGCTCGAGTTCAAGGCGCGCGGCATTCGAGTGAATGTCATGAGTCCGGGACCAGTCGACACGCCAATACTTTCGAAGCTTGGCGTGGCGGATGCCGAGCGGCCAGCGTTCGAGGCCGCCGTAGCGGGCCGCATTCCGCTCGGGCGCCTCGGACGTCCGGGAGAGCTCGCGCGCGCGGCGCTCTTTCTCATGAGTGACGAGAGCAGCTTCATCAACGGCGTCAATCTGAGAGTCGATGGCGGCATGTCGCTCACGTGATCTCATGAGCAAGACTGCTCAGTTTGCCGGGCTCTGGTACGTTGCGACATAGCGCGCTTTCGCGATGACCTTCCCATGCATCTGAAACGCAACGAGCGCCGGACTCGACTTCGGATCCACATCGATATGGGGCACATCGAGTGCGTAGACCGTAATCACGTAGCGATGCGGCTTGCCTTGCGGCGGACACGGTCCGCCGTACTTCGACTCTCCGAAGTCGGTCAACGTTTCGACGGCGCCAGCCGGCAATAGTTGAGTGTTGCCAGAGGCACCTTTCTCCAGAGAGGCTTGCGATGGGGGTATGTTAGCAACGGCCCAGTGGGTCCAGCCGAGGCCGCCGGTTGGCGCGTCGGGGTCATACATCATCACAGCGAGGCTGCGGGCTCCGGGCGGTATGTGCTTCCATGAAATCCGCGGCGATACGTTTTCGCCGCGGCAGCCGAAACCGCTGTACACCTGCTCTTTTGTGAAGCGGCCCTGATCCAGATCGCTGACTTTCACAGCAAGTGTTTCGGCGAGCGCGACCGCGGGCAGTGTTGCGAGCAGTGTAAAAACACAGACCGCTTTTTGTGTTATGAGAAGAAATCGCATAGCAAACTCCTGTGGATTGGTGAAAGGTCCGACGACATTTCTATCGCACGGTAACGCCAGCGAGAACTACTCGGAAGTGGGATCCACGAAACCACTTTGTTGCTTGGCGCGCAACAAGCGCACCACAAACGCTGGGGGCCACAATTATGTTGGCCGACCGGCCAAAATAGTTGTCGCTGACCGGCCGTGCTGCTTGACGCTCTCTAAATCGCTATGCTAACAATCGCACGTTTGGTCCTTAATGGTCCAAGTTGGCGAGAACATCGAGGTCATTCCTTTTCAAAGACGAGCGTGAATTCACTGTTATGCAAAATGATCACGAGCACTTCCAAGGCTTTGCCGGGCCGTCCAGACGTAGCACCTAACATTGACGGTGGAGATTGCTGAAGCCGGGCAGCCTCTCAGCCGCAAGCCGTATGGGATTCAGCCCCCGATAGCCGTCGCTCGAACGTTGGACAAACGAATTCTGGCGGCAAGCGAGTCGGCGGCGGCTGCCTGCCACTTCGCTAGCAAGCGATTGACGCATGTCACGTTATCCCGCCATGCCTCGCGTTTCCGCTGCAATATACGTGCTGTATATCGCTTCTATTGGGTCAACACTAAATCCCGCCGTGCGCCACGCATCGATCCCACCTGTTAACGGCAACGCAATCTGGACGCCAGCGCCTCGTAAGCGCTTCGCCATCCACGCCGCTGATACTTCTCCGGGACATGAGCAATAGATCACCATCGTTCGACGAGTGCCAAATTCGTTGACGATCTCATACGCTCTGCGTTCATCGACAAAGATTGAGCCAGGAATGACAAAGGGATCGAGGATGCGTCGCTCAGGCGATCTGATGTCGAAGACCACAGGTCGCGGGTCACATGACTGGAGAACATGCAACTCGCCCGCCGTAATCCGAGCAGTTTCAAGAGCTCTTGCGAGCAGTATCCGTCGCAAATAGCGATAAATAATATAGGACACCAGTCCCACAGCAACCACAACTAACGCCTGCCATCCAAGCTGGGAAAATATCCGAAATATCAAGTCAATTTGTGCAGAAAATAGCGCACCAATAGTCAGCCCAACAAATGCCCAAAGGCAGATTCCGATACAGTCGTAGGATATGAACAAACGTAGCCTAACTGCCATGGCGCCACACAACGGCACAGAAACGAGGGACAATCCTGGTAGAAACCGGGCGACGATCATGACGCGGACTCCCCAACGCCCGAAGAATCGCTCTGTCTTTCGAACACAGGTCTCGCGGGACATCGACAGCTTACATATAGTTTGAAGCGTGCGCTCACCGTACCGCTTGCCGCCTTGAAACCAGACAAAGTCACCGATCGAACCTCCCACGACAGCTGCTGCCAGCATGATTGAGAAATTCGCCAAAGTCGAAGAAATCGCGTGCGTTGAGATGGCAATGCTCGCACCGATGGTGATTAAAGTCGGGATGGCGGGCAACGGCAAACCAAGTGACGAGCCAAGAACGTTCAAAAAGACTATCAGTGCGCCGTATCGGGAAATTAGTTCATGTGTCAACATACTGCGCTCCTTGGATTGCCTACGCACTCTCCTCAGGATGAGTCAAGCCGTTTCTAACTAACGGGCATTGCCCGAGCATCATCCCCTCTACTCAGAGAAGTGTTTCTTAGATAAAGAACGATATACACAAGATGCCGGCTTAACTCAGTTAATTGAACGACAATGCGCAGGCGATCTATTGATGAAAATTACTTGTATCCATCGACCAACGAAACGACCTCAGTTGTCAACGTTTCCGCAAATCATTACTGCCAGTATCATCGCCCTCGCGTTTGCGGGAGTTGGTCGCGAAAATGGCTTAAATACCTCATCACCGCGGCCGATGATTCGTCCGCTAATTGCGCAAACGCCTGCATGACGCGCTACGCCAAGCCGCCAAGTTTGATTACCGAAGCAGCCCAGCGTCGAGTCACTCCAAGCCACCGTTACGGTCGTTAGAGTTGGACGCTCTATCAAACGCGCGGACGCGCCCGCCGAAGGTCGAGCGCGACCCTTTGAGGTTCGACGATTCACACTGTTTGCTGCGACGCACTCCGGTGTAGTTGGACCGGCGTACTCCCTTGCCAACAAGCTGATCGTCCGTAACCATGGATCGAGTAATAGGGTAGCCATATAAGATCCAGAAAGTCTCTTGTCGAACACGACTCACGAATAGCAGTCGACCTACCTCAACCAGAACGGCGACGAAATGCATGCCACGAGCCTGGCTTTCTTAATGCCTCCGCCAGCACTTCATGGGTGGTATCCCGTCGAGATTGAAGGGCCGGAAAAGTTGAATCATGTTGGATTTCGCGGTGTGCTGACTCAGCCCTGCAGATACAGCTTGAGCGCTTCGGATCCGCCAATGTGCCGGCCGTTGATGAATACCTGCGGCGCGGTGGTGCTGCCGGATACTGCACCGAGCACCTTCCCACGGATTTTGTGATCGAGCGGTACATCGACGTAGTCCATCTTGCGATCCGACAGCAACTGTTTCGCCTTAGCGCAATAGGGGCAGCCAACCTTCGAAAACACCACGATCTGGTCTGGACGCAGCGCGTTCGGCGCCGCATAGTTGAGCAGTGTGTCGGCATCCGACACCTTGAAAGGGTCACCCGGTTCGTCAGGCTCGATGAACATCTTATCCACTATGCAGTCCCTTACCAGCATCGAATAGCGCCTGCTGCGCTTGCCGAAACCCAGGTCAGTTTTGTCCACAAGCATGCCCATGCCGTCAGTGAACTCGCCATTGCCATCTGGAATCATCACAATGTTCCCGCATTCCTGGTCCCTAGCCCATTCGTTCATCACGAAGGCGTCATTGACAGACACGCAAAGGACAGCATCCACGCCTGCAGCACGGAACGCGGGAGCCAGCTCATTGAAGCGCGGAAGGTGGGTCGAGGAACACGTAGGAGTGAATGCGCCTGGTAGCGAGAACACAGCAATCGTTTTGGCGTTGAATAGTTCCGCCGTGGTCACGTTCTTCCATGCGTCTTCAACACGCATGCGGAACGTCACGTTCGGAATGCGTTGACCTTCACGGGATTGGGGCATGATGGACTCCATAAGTAGTGACGGTCCGGATTTGGCAACGGCGTCGGACAACTGCGTCGAGGTGCGTAGGGGGAGTAACGTCTGCCCTCCCCCGTACATAGATTCTGCCGCTTATGAGACAAGTGTGGCAGCTCAGGCTTTCGAATTCAGCCTCTCAAGAAGGCCAACAGATCCCGGTTCAATTGATCCTTTTGGCTTTGCGGGAAAATACCGTATCTGCGTAATTTCCCGTATGGGCGCCATCACTCAGCAACGCGGAAAATAGGTCGAACAACTTCCCAACATGCAGGGAATGCTCGGCGCACGAACGCGTTTCTCCTCTGCAATCCTCTCGCGGAAATACGCGCTCGAACAAATTGTCGATTTCGACAGCAATCTGCGCGACCCGTGATACCTCCCCTTCGCTGCCTCTCCGGAAAATAGAATTCCGCGGGACATTTCGAAGAATCTCAGAGGGATCCTATCTTCGACCGGTGCATTCGTCGAGCCTATGCCTTTCACGGCACCTATGCCTTCTGAACGAGATACCGGAAGAACCTCGTGCCCTCGTCCGAAAAACGGTGGACCACCGTTGTTCCGATGAGCCCGCTGCCGTCAATCATTACAAAGCTTCATGATCGCGCTCCGAGGTTAGATCTGCATCGGAGAATCCGGTAAGTGAATTGCACTCGACCGAATGGCTGGACTACTCGCAGCGCGCCCACTGCTTCTATTCGCCGACGACCCATGTAGCGCATCGTAGGCTTACGGTTGGCTACGCAATAGACCAGCAGACCGAACCAACGTGTTGTCCAGACCACAACAATCAACCGGAGACCAGCGGGGGAGCACTAAATTGAACTACTCAAGTCGAGCGCTCTAATTCGCACAGTCATGTAGTCGAGGAGAACACTTACGTGGGGCGGCAATTGCTTGCACATCCGATAGCATGCGTAGTGACCTCTGTCGTCCGGTGCGTATTGAGCTAGACACGCAAGGAGACGCCTTTCACGCAGTAGCACACTTGCCTGATAGGCGGGCAACTGAGCAATGCCCTCCCCGTCCAACACCGATTGCAAGACGAGATCCGGGTCATTGAATGTAAGCAAGGCCCTCGGGACCGTCTTTTGGCTCACCCCGCCCGTCTTGAATTCCCACTCGGCAACGCGACCGGATGCCGTTCGGACATTAATGCAGCGATGGCCGCTAAGCTCATCCACAGTGCGTGGCAAGCCGAGCTCGCGAGCGTAGGCAAGCGATGCACAAACATGTAGCTGCATGGGTATGAGTTGCCTCGCCACAATTCGAGCGTCATCCATTCGATCATCACAAAACGCGATGTCGATTCGATTTGCGGTAAGATCCGGGGCGATATCTTGGAGCCAAAAGTCGATCGCTATATCCGGATACTTAGCACGGAAACTAGTTAGCAGCGGCCCAACAATTCGGCGGCCAAACCCCGTCGTAGAGCAAATTCGCAAACGTCCACAATGCGGACCGCGGTGAAGTACACGCATCACTTCATTTTCCTGGGGCAATCCGGTCGATTTCCTGACGGCAGTTCTCTCGTAGATGAGTTCGCCATCGCGCGCCAATGAAATACTTCGTGTCGACCTCGAAAATAGCCTAGCATTCGGCCGCGCCCCCAGCTCCCGCAATTTTCGACTCGCCGAGGCGGGTCGACTCGAAGTCCGTCACTGGCCTTCGAGAACCTACCTTCCTTCACGACGGCAAGGTATTCAATTATGCGAGGATAGCTGCTAGTGAAACTGCAGGCGAGTGAGCCTTGGCCGGCGGCGGCTCGTAGGGACATTTTCCTCTGGACAAGAGAGAGTCCCATAGAGCTTGCGCATCGTCGATATGAGCGGTGATTCGCTCCAAATCGACGACGTCCCGCGCGATGCGGCAGCAAATCACCGAGGCGAAGCCTCACCGAAAGGTCGGAACTACGTGCACCCGACGAATAGGTAACGTAGACGTGCTGTGTGAATGTCATCGTCGTTTCAACGCCAAGATACCGACAGGTAGTTGGAGGGAATCATAGTGTTGTCCTCTCGACAACAGTGCCGTTTGCCATTGTCGATGAATTTTGGTAGCAAGACCCGCATTCCGTAGCCGGTAGAGAACCGGTCGAAACGTATATCAACCCGCCTAATGGCTGGTCGATGACCTATTCTTCTATATCGCCATTTTCCTGCCAGCTAAAGCATATCCGTGGCATCTAGGTGCGGCAGAGTCAGGATATGCAGCGGTATATAAGACGGTGTGGAGGTCAAGTTTGTGACAGCAAGGTCAGTATTCTTCCTGACCCGCCGTGCGTGGCGGCTCATGTTTTTGGTTTGACGAGTACAGTTGAACCAACCACGCCAAGCGACCTAATTTGGTGTGCCAACGGTAGCGGCTACTGACTAGATGTAGCTAGCATCCAGTGAAGGGCCGGTCATCTCGAAAGGAGATATTGCAATGCAAAGAACAGCAGTGTCAATTGAATGTCAGGTGTGCCGCGCCTACGGCGACGAGATGCTTGTCGGGACTTCCGTCGTCTCCTCGATGGGACTAGAAATCGACCAACGCTATTGGCCGAATTGCATCCATCGTGAGCAACAGCATTCCACCCGGCACCAGTGGGCTTTCGAGCTGTCTTTCAACGCTGGACTTTACAATTTGCAGGACGAAGATTTCCGGTCGGCGGTTTCTTACTTCTCTCTAAGCTTGCAGCATTCTTACGAATTTTATCTTCGTGCCGCGGCGTATCAAGATGGAATCAATAAGGAGCGTTTCGATACGGCGTGGAGAATTCTATCTGATCGTCCAGACCTACAGTTCGAAGCCTATGTAATTTATTACCGTGCGGCGTTCGGGTTCGCCCCGGACCAATTGTCTGACGTCCATAGGGTGATGCGCCAGACAATCGCGGAAGACACCGTGGTCTTGACACGTGAGGAGGTTGTTTCATTGGCCCAGTTGGTTCTGAATGCGCTTCAACTGGCTACGGCCGACGCGAGGCATGCATTTCCCGAAGGGTTTCAGCGCGTCAAGGATGAACATACCACTGAAGCAATACCCAGGGTCTAGCTGCATCTTTCGTGTGCGAACGAGGATGTACCGGACGCGCGCCTGATGTCGGAAGACCGGCACATCGGGACCACCGGCTATAGCCGACAGTTTCGGTCGATCTCTGTTCGTCGTCGATTGTTGCCGTTCGGACAACATGATGGATGCATTCGCGATGCTACCGGTGCTCGCCTCTCTGCCTACAATCTTTCACACGGCTCGAAACGCGAGCAAAACGAAGCGCGCGGAACTCGCCGCCGTGCTCGTGTACCGCGCCGGTGCGGAGTGCCCCACTTAATGAACAGGAGTATCGAAGATGAGCGAAACAACTCGCAATTTGCAACCGGTTATCTCCAAGCTCGGCAAGGAAGGTTCAGGCGAGCTCGTGCCTTCCCGCTACGCCGTGCGCGTGGGTGACGTCGACGTCGTGCTGATCAGCGATGGAATTCTGCCGCTTCCGACCTCAACCATGTCCACCAACGTGAGCGAAGCGGACCGCAACGAATGGTTCGACGGTCGCTTCCTGCAACGCGACATGTTCGACTGGGCGCTGAATATTGCGCTCGTGCGCAGCGGCGAACGCCTGATCCTGATCGACTCGGGTGTGGGCGACGGTTTCGAATACTTCACGCGTGCAGGTCGGTCGGTGATGCGCCTGGAATCGGCTGGCATCGACCTGGCTGCGATCACCGATATCGTGATTACGCATATGCACATGGATCACGTCGGCGGACTGAACGTTGATGGCGTTAAGTCCAAGCTGCGCCCGGACGTGCGCATTCACGTATCTGCGGCCGAAGTGGAATTCTGGAAAAATCCGGACTTCAGCAAGACGGTGATGCCGGAAGCCGTTCCTCTCGCGCTCCGCAAAGCGGCTGCGAAGTTCACGGAACTCTACAGCGAAAACATCATGCAGTTCGATCAGACCGTCGAAGTCGCAACGGGCGTGTCGGCGCGCGTAACGGGTGGGCACACGCCGGGGCATTGCGTCGTAGACGTCGCATCGAACGGCGAGAAACTGACGTTCGCAGGTGACGCGATTTTCGAAGTCGGCTTCGAGAATCCCGAATGGCAAAATGGCTTTGAGCACGAACCTGAAGTAGCTATGGACGTGCGCATCGCGTTGCTCAACGAAGCGGCTGAGACCGGCGCTCTGCTGGCAGCAGCACATATCGCGTTTCCGTCCATCGGTCACATTGCAAAAAACGGCGACGGCTTTCGTTTTGTGCCAGTGCTGTGGGACTACTGATCATCGACTAACAACCGATGGCAATTCTCAGAAGAGAATAGAAATAAGGCAATCATTTCACAATCCTTCTCGTACCTAGATTCTGGCTGTGAGTTGACGACTCTATTTCCGGTTCAAGTGAAATAAAGTCGTCAATTAGCATATGTAGGAACGAATGTGTCAACTCACCTTCGCTTCAGATTCCCATGAAATCCTGGTCTAAGGTGCGATTCTGTGTACGTGACGCAGCCGAACAGCTCCGCCATGAGCACGGCAGCCTCGCTTGGCATCAGGTTCCATGGCGGCTGGTATCTCGCACGCCCTTCGACAAGATCTCCGTTGACGACCGCGCATCGGATCTGATCGACCAGCCAGCAGCGCATTTGTCGAAGTTTGCGCATGCGCCGATTCCGCGCCTGATTGACCACGAACGCGGCTGGCGCGGGCGACATCGCTGTATCGCGGCGATGTCATTCGCGGCAGTTGATCGTCGCCCAAATTGACCTCGACGTACTCCCCCCTCGAGTCAAGCTACTCCAGACTTCCAGCAATGGCTCGCGCTTCAGGTCCGATCTCGCCACAGATGATGAATGCCGTGCACGCGGGCTTTCGCCTTTTCCAACTTTGCATTTCAGAAGCACCGACGCAGCTTGCCAACGCGGGAAATCAGGGCGCTTTGAGCGGCCTTTTCAGTTTCCGCTCTCGCGCATGCTCCCTTGATGGGCCAACTCGAAGAGTACGCGTTAGGCCTACTCAGTTCAATTAGCCAATGGCTAACATCGAGTTAGCCACTTGGTGTATTCCAACGGTTTAGAGGCGCACGCATACTTGCCACGGCCGGACGATCACGTGTGCAAGCAAGTCTCCGGTGAGAATTAGCGCTAATGCGTATTTTATGAAATTCGCTTCGCCAGCAAGTTTTGCCGTAGTTCGCTACGCGGGGACTCCTGTGATTGATGATTCTGGTTCGACGTTGATTGCCAGCGTACCGACGCAGTTCTTTAGGTCGGCGGCGAACAAGTCAACGCCAAATCCTGGACGACGTCCACACTATTTGCTACGCCAACCGCGCGATGAGGAAGGCGGGCCGTCCTGGGAAGGTTTCGACTCGCTTCGTCTGTGCATCAACAACTGGAACTTCGACTTCGAAGGCCCGCTATTTGCTATCCCGGACGAGGTCAGGGGCGCATATCTTCGCGACCTGACATTGTCCGTTACGTGTGACGATCTGAGCAACTACCCGATCAGAACAACGGGTTATTTGTACAGCAAGGAAAGCGCATTCATTGGGGTCATCGATTTACGTTACTTCGGCGAAAACATGCGGCGCACCCATCGCTTCAATCTCGCGGCGCATCGGCTCCCGGTTTCAACGCGTATGTCTGTTCGATTTTCGGTGGACGGCGGTGGTGCGCCGACCATCCCTACCCCTCCCTCCATCACGAGTGTAGCGGTCGCTCTCACGATAAGCGGCTCTTTCCAACACGACCAAGCAAGGACCATATGGGATACCAACAAGCGCTGAGTGGTCTCGCGGCGGCGTCCGACGACCTGGGTGTCATCGGGAACAATATTGCCAACGCCAACACCGTCGGCTTCAAGCAATCGACTGCGCAATTCGCGGATATGTATGCCAATGCGTTTGCGACATCCGTCAACAATCAGGTCGGCATTGGAACGCAGCTTTCCGAGGTTCAGCAGAACTTCAGCAATGGCAATATCACCTCGACGGGATTGCCATTGGACGTAGCAATCAACGGCAACGGCTTCTTCCTGCTTTCGAACAACGGCGCGACGACGTATTCTAGAAATGGAGTATTTCATCTGGACCCGAGTGGCGCGATTGAAAATGCCCAAGGTCAGAAGTTAATGGGTTATGGAGTCGATGCCAACGGGAACATCGTCAGGGGGGCTATCGGCCCCATCGTCATCTCTAACGCGGACCTCCCGCCCACTGCAACTACGACCATTCATGCGTCGTATAATCTGAACTCCGGAGACAGCAACGTCACGAACGCTACGTTCAGTCCGAGCGATCCGTCCAGTTACACGACCAGCCAGCAGGTCAACCCCTACGACTCGCTTGGCGACGACCAGCAGCCGGTCACTTTTTATTTCGCGAAGACAGCAACGGGTTCGTGGAATGTCTACGGCACCTACGGTGCAACTGGTACCCCGGTTGGGCCAGGCGCGAATGGCCTCCTGGGAACGGTCACGTTCAATAGTTCCGGGCAGATTACCTCGCCGAGTCCCGCAACATTTGCAATCAGCATCCCCAACGCTGCGGACAATGGCGCGACGACTCAGAATCTCACGCTCGATTTGACAGGAACGACACAGTACGGCGCCAAGGACGGCGTCACCAATCTCGCCCTAGACGGCAACCCCGCCTGTCAGCTCACCGGATTCACGGTCGGGTCGGACGGCGTGTTGACTGGCACCTATTCGAGCGATAGGTATACGAGTACCCAGACACGCAATCTTGGACAGATCGTACTCGCAACGTTCAACAACCCAAACGGCCTCGTCGACCTTGGCGGAAACGCCTACGCGCAAACCAATGAATCGGGTGCGGCTCAGATTTCGACGCCTGGTTCGACGACGCACGGCACACTTCAAGGCGGTGCGGTGGAGGAATCGAACGTCGAACTCACGAACCAGCTCGTCGATCTCATCACCGCGCAACGCAATTACCAGGCGAACGCGCAGACCATTAAGACGCAGCAAAACGTGGATCAGGCACTCTTCAATCTCTGATTGAGCAATACGCGGCGAGAAATCGCAAGTCCTTACGCCTGACGTCTTCGCCGAATGTGAAGCGAGCCTGGCAGCAGGAATTGCGATTCCGCGCCCGTGGCAGTGCTCTGAGGCCGGCCGTCTAACGCGCCTGTAACGCAGGTTAAAGCAAACTGCTTCCTTGCCGTTGGGGGTAATCGCCGAACAGTGATCGCTCCCCCGCCCCTGAACGCATGTGAGCCCAAACGCACTAGACTCGATATGTGCCTGCCATTCCGGATTGAGTGGGTCGTTAAGATGCATGCGCCTCGCCACCATCCGGTGCGAAGGGTTACGGAGTTTCCGACTGCGTGCGCGTTAACCAGCGAAATCGTGCCCGCGAGTTCATGCACACGCACAATCGAACAGGCCGGCTACGCGGCGCGCCAACTTGCCCCTTCTATCACCTTGAACAGCGAGCCGCTCCAGCTGCAGTCCATGTTGCCAGCACACGACGCGTTTCCCATCAAGGTATGGAATCGTCTCGTTTCGCATCGCGCGCAGCTGCGAACGCGCCATGTTCTGCCGTAGTCAGTAATCGCGATCGTTGCTGCGCTTATTGAAGGCGAGCCCGGTTCGTCGCAGATGTTCGAAACGGTCTGCGAATGCTTTTTTCAAATCGCTATGCGGTGCAACCCAGACCAGCCCGTGTACATAGTGGCGCCATGCGCCAACGGCTGAAGCTCGTTTGCCCCGACGCACACATGTTGCTCATATCGCCAACTGGTGCGATGCGGGCAACACTATGAGCCCGTTCCCATGTCTACCACCACATGCTACTCCCTCCTACGATGACGCGTTGCGGCGAGCTGCACTAACGGCATCCGCAAGGCTTGGGGCTTATCCGACACCGCGAAGCGCAACTCATGGTGCGACGTATCAACGGCGTTCAGCAATCGTCGAAGCTGGTCCGAAATTTCCTCGCAGTCTGCAAGTCGCGAAGTAGGCGGGTACACAACATGTGCCAATGACCACGTTGTGTCCACAGCCGCCCTACTCGACAGCTATCTTGTCCGCGACACACAGCTGATTATGCGTTGAAGGGTCCGCTCCACGCTTTGGAGCCCCCGCCGTTAGTCTTAGTGTCCGACTGCAGTGCGTGGTAAGCCCGCGAACACCTTGCGGCGGACCCAAAGGTTCAGAGACGACACGATGCTCCATGGGGCCGTGGTCCGTAACGGCGGCTTCCAGCTCCCCTCGGCATACGTAACAGGGTAGTTTCGAATGACAAAGAAAATGACCGGTACGGCCGCACACCCTCGAACCTACCTGGGACTCGAGGCTCGAGGGTCCGCGTCGCTACGGCGACCCGGGATCTCGCGAAATTTCTCCGGTGTTATCGGTTTCATCAATGTCGCACTCAGCGGCAGCCTCACCGAGGCGTCACGTCGCCTTGGTGTGTCGTCGCCCTCGCTAAGCAAGAGCATTGCTCGGCTTGAGTCCCAGCTGAATGTGCGACTTTTGGAGCGCTCCAATCGAAAAATAGCGCTGACCGCCGAAGGCACAATATTCTTTGAAGAGTGTTTTCCGGCTGTGAATCACATCATTCGTGTTGCGGGAGATTTAACTGAAACTACTGCTATACCTGCCGGACACCTTCGTGTCGCCTGCTCACCAAGTTTCGGCCGGCTGTATGTCATTGGCATGCTTCCGTCGTTCTGCGCAACGTTTCCGGGCATTCAGATTGACCTCGATCTCAATGATCTCAGTCTCGATCCGGGGCGAAACGGTATTGACGTTGGGATCCGATACGGCGAGGTGAGCAAGGGAGATTTCGTTGCGCGGCGCCTCTGCGACTCTGGACTGGTGGTATGCGCGTCACCGTCATATCTCATCGAACACGGAACCCCGCTAACGATAGATGATCTTCGCCAGCACAGGCTCATCCTGCATCGGCGCGCGGATTCTGGTCGGCCGGTTGAGTGGTTGTTTTACCAGAACGGCGAGGCGGTCAAGCGTCGCTTCGATGGCTACATTGTCGCCAACGATCTGGATCTCATACAACAGGCGGCGCTTTCCGGGTGCGGGCTGGCTCAGCTCGACAGCAAGCAAGCGGGAAAACACATTGAAAGAGGCGAGTTGGTCCCCGTATTGGCGGGACTTGCGCCCCGGGGCGGTGGATATTTCATCTGTTACCGCAACAGTCCGCGAACGCCTCCGAGGGTCAAGGCCTTCGTCGACTTTCTCCTCGACCATCTGGCTGGCTACCGAAATGTCTAACGCTCAACGCAGGCGGATTCTCCAACGGTTGCAGCATGACGACCATGCAAGGCGGCGAGCGCTTGGTTCTCAAAGGCAAGTGCGCATTGGCAGTGACAATCACGGACGTGCCGGAACTGAGCCCTAGGCAAGGTCTGCAAAAGTCCTGGCGTTGAAGTCTGGTTGTCCTCTCCTGGAAGAACGCGAATTAAAGGAGTTCCTCGATGACACAGCTCGGTCTTGGCCTGGATCTTTCAACGAAACGCACACGCAAGCGGGAATTCTCGATGAGATGAGGCGCCTTGTGCCATGGTCGAGGTTGATTGCGTTGATCGAACCGCACTATCCGAAGGGTAAGACTGGAAGGCCGCCGTTTCCGGTTGAGACGATGTTGCAGATTCACTTCATGCAGCAGTGGTCAGAACGCCCCATGGATTGATCGAACCGTCGGTCTTGAATACATCGATGGTAAGGGCTTTAAGCAAACCAAGGCGGTGGCGACGGCCGACGTGTCAATCAGGGTTCCCAAGCGGGAATACGTGTGGGATCGCCGAATTAACGACGGGGGCAATCTGCTGCCACTGACCCGGCATGAGCAGAAAGCACTGGTCAACCCGCTGAAGCATCTGGGCAATCGCGAGACGAGCTAATGCACTACGTCGCGCTCCTGACCGGTGCTCGCATTCAGACCGTCCTGACACTTCGCTGGGGCGATTTCGCTACGCCGCCGAGCCAAATCAACCAGTGGCCGCTCAAGTTGCAGTGCGGGCCGTGGACCAGACTCGAAAATTGCCGCGTCATCCTTCACCAACAGGCATCTGCGATTCTACGCGGAAAAACATACCACCAGAAATACCACCAGGTGCGACACGCTGTGCATCTACCCTCCTGCCGTTGATTGTTGTCGCATAGACAACACGGGGAGTTCCTTTGCAGGGCTACTGCCGCAAGACGACCACGCTTACGCTTTGTCCTGACGGCGATGGCGCACGATGCCTGATGCAAGCCGTGAAACACAACACTGCAAAAGAAACGTGCAAACGCGCACAGCAAGTCTTCACTGCCTTGCGCGTGCACGTCATTGGTCGCGGCAGCAAAAGCTGTTGCGATGCGCGTTGCGCAACCCCTCACCATGCGAGGAACGACCCGTGACAGAAGAAGATATCCGCAACAACGCCTTTGCGATGCCCGTACACAATCCGGCGTATCCCCGTCCGCCCTTCCGCTTCATCAATCGGGAGTATTTCATCATCTCGTATGAAACGGACATGGATGCGCTAAGGGCCGTCGTTCCGGAACCGCTGACGGTCGACAACGCTATCGTCCACTACGAATTTATCCGCATGCCCGATTCGTCGGGATTCGGCGACTACACGGAAAGCGGTCAGGTGATTTCGGTGCGGGATGAGGACGGCAATCGCGCCAACTTCACGCACGCGATGTATCTGGACGACGAAGGCCCGATCGCCGGTGGACGCGAAATCTGGGGGTTTCCCAAGAAGCTGGCTTCGCCAAAGCTCTGTGTCGATGGCAAGGACACGCTCCTCGGCACGCTCGACTACGGAACGCAGCGCATCGCCACCGGGACGATGGGCTACAAGTATCGCGCGCTCGACACAGCGGCCGAGTGCCGCAAGCTCGCCGACACGCCCAACTACCTGCTCAAGGTCATTCCCCACGTAGATGGTTCGGTACGCATTTGCGAACTGGTGCGCTTCTTCCTGCGTGACGTCGACGTGATCGGCGCGTGGGAGGGACCTGCAGCGCTCGAGCTACATCCGCACGCACTCGCATCGGTTGCTGATCTGCCAGTTCGCAAGGTGATCGGCGCACGTCACGTCATTGCAAATCTGACGCTCGATGTCGGCGACGTGGTCTATGACTATCTCGCCCCTGCCGAGTCGTTGAAACTCGCGGTCAACCAGTAAACCCCCGGAGGACGTATGGCATTGAATGATAAGGTCGCGCTCGTTACGGGCGCAGCAAGCGGTATCGGCGAACAGTGTGCACGCAAGCTTGCGTCAGACGGCGCGACGGTCGTGATCGCGGATCTGAATCTCGCGAACGCTCAAAATGTCGCTAAAGAAATCGCCGCCAATGGCGGGAAAGCGTTCGCCGTTGCGATGGACGTGACCAGCGAAGAAGCGGTCAATGCGGGTGTGGCCGAAACGGTAAGCCGGCTCGGCGGCATCGACGTGCTCGTGTCGAATGCAGGCATCCAGATCGTCAACCGGATCGAGGACTACCCATTTTCCGACTGGAAGAGGATGCTGGCGATTCACCTCGACGGCGCATTCCTGACGACCAAGGCCGTCATCAAGCATATGTACGCGTCGAACAATGGTGGCGCGGTGATCTACATGGGCTCGGTGCACTCGCACGAGGCGTCGCAGCTCAAGTCGGCCTATGTGACTGCGAAACACGGGCTGCTCGGTCTCGCCCGGGTTGTCGCGAAAGAAGGTGGACCACGTGGCGTGCGCGCCAATGTCGTGTGTCCGGGCTTCGTGAGAACCCCGCTGGTCGACAAGCAGATCCCCGAGCAGGCCAAAGCCTTGGGAATCTCTGAGCAGCAGGTTGTGAAGGACGTAATGTTGAAGGAGACAGTCGACGGCGAATTCACGTCGCTGGAAGATGTCGCGAACACGGTTGCATTCCTCGCCGGCTTCGAGTCTAGCGCTCTCACCGGACAATCGATTGTGGTCAGCCACGGCTGGTTCATGCAGTAAGGAGGCAACCATGTATCCGAGCCAGCGTAACAAGCTGCATCAGCCCCATCCCATCAAGCTCCCGGCATATGACGAAATCGGACTCGTGCTGCAGGGTGGCGGCGCACTGGGCTCATATCAGGCCGGCGTATATGAAGGTATGGCCGAAGTCGGCGTGGAACCAACGCGAATATCCGGGGTATCCATCGGCGCGCTGAATACGGCGATCATCGCCGGCAATGCGCCTGCGGACCGGATGGAGGCGCTGCGCGGCTTCTGGAACACGATCAGTCAGCCCGCGGATTTCTTCTCGCATGTCGGTGCGCGCATTCCAACGTGGCCGGGGCTTGAAGATATGGGGCGCCGGTGGTCGAGCGCATGGGCGGCGACGCGCACGCTGATGGAGGGTCAGGCCGGGTTCTTCTCCCCGCGCACGCCTACGCCTCTCGCAGGGCTCGGCCGGAAACGTCCTGACAAGGTCAGCTATTACGACACGTCCGCGTTGCGTGAAACGCTTTTGCGATACGCAAACTTCGATCGGATCAATGACGGGAAGATTCGCGTATCCGTTGGGGCGGTCAATGTGCGAACGGGTAATCTCGTGTACTTCGACAATTCGACAATGCGTCTGGCACCGGAGCATTTCATCGCATCCGGCGCGCTGCCGCCGGGCTTTCCAGCCGTCGAGATCGATGGAGAGTTCTACTGGGACGGCGGACTGGTTTCCAACACACCGCTCACCGAGATCATCAGGGAAAGCCAGCATAAGGACACGCTCGTTTTCCAGATCGATCTGTGGAGCTCGCGAGGCAAGCTACCAGGTGACTTCCTCGACGTCAGCGAGCGCACCAAAGACATTCAATATTCGAGCCGGACGCGAGCGATCACCGCGTTCATGTCGCAGAACCAGAAGCACGCCCAGATGATCAAGGCGCTGCTCGAACACATTCCCGAAAAGGTGCGGCTTGCGCACCCCTTGTTGCGGGAGGCACAGAACACGGCGGATGGCAGTGCGGTGAATGTCGTGCACCTGATCTACAAGAATAAATCGTTCGAGGGGCACTACAAGGACTATGAATTCAGCAAGGATACGATGCGCGAGCATTGGGCGAGCGGTCTCGAGGATATTCGCCGCTCGTTCGGCCACCCCGAGTGGTTCGATATCCCGAGCCGCGAAATCGGCTTCGTCACGCGGGACGTGCATCGCTATCGACAGGAAGTCAACCGCATGGTTTGATCGTCCGCAGGCGGTTCGGAAGCGGTCGCACCTGAACGTGCCGTGAACGTCTCCGAAGGGTCGTTGAGCGTCCAGCGGCCGGCGCGCACACTGGGTCTCCCTTCAACGTTGGAAGGAGGTCGCCATGGAGACCGAGAAACGCGCCGCTGGCATCAGAGTGCCGTGGAACAAGGGCAAGCTTACCGGACAGAAACCGCCTTTGAAGCTTCCGGAAATCTGGGCTATTCGCACAAGACTGCAGATGTCTTCGAACATCCGCGAACTGGCAATGTTCAATCTTGCGATTGATAGCAAGCTTCGGGCGTGCGACCTGACGCGGCTGCTCGTGCAAGAGATCTGCCAGGGTAGCCACGTCGGATCACGAGCCATGGTCATGCAGCAGAAGACGCAACGACCGGTTCAGTTCGAGATCACGGAACAGACCCGCCAGAGCATCGAAGCCTGGATAAGGGCACGGAGACTGCAACCCGCCGACTATCTGTTTCCAAGTCGGCTGCACGCGTCGCCGCATATCTCGACGCGGCAATATGCTCGCTTGGTCCACCGCTGGATCGGCTCGATCGGACTCGACGATACGGCGTACGGCACGCACACCATGCGTCGCACGAAGGCATCATTGATTTACCGGCGGACGAAGAACCTTCGGGCGGTGCAGTTGTTGCTCGGCCACACCAAGCTTGAGAGCACGGTCCGCTACCTCGGCATTGAAGTGGACGACGCCCTTGAGATGGCGGAGCAAACTGAAGTATGAAGGCAAACTGGCCGGCGAGCGGACGCTTGTCGGCCAGGCAGCGTCGTTCGCCTAAAACAACAATCGGAGATTCAGGCGACGTTGTCGCCCGGTAAGCAGTCGTTGCATCGTTGTGTCTGTTGGCGAGCGCCTAAATTTGACCCGGTGGGTCAATTCTGCGCGCCCGTTAACACCCCGGAACTCCCGAGGCGATTCAATCGCAAATTTGCACGTCGCCAAGCATGCGTTTTATGAATGCTCGCCCACGAAAAATGTCGTGCAAGCTCTCTGCACCGTACCGAGTCCTGCTCGGCTATCCTCATTCCCGGTTCGTATCTCAAACTTAAAAAGGAGACAACAATGTTCGATCTTTCAGGAAAGGTGGCGGTCATTACGGGTGGAGCGAGCGGCATTGGGCTCGGCATCGCTCGCGGCATGGTTGCGGCTGGTGCGCGTGTTGTGCTGATTGGTCGCGATCGATGGAAGGGCCGTGCTGCAATTGAATCGCTGTCAGGCGGTAGTGCAAACGGCCATTTCATTCAAGCCGACATCACGAATCAAGGTGAGTGCACTGAGGCAATCGAGCAGGCCGAGCAGCATTTCGGTTGTCTAAATATCCTTGTAAACAACGCTGGCATGAATATCCGCAAGCAAGGGCACGAGCTAGGCTCCGAGGAATGGCACCAGATTGTCGATACGAACCTGAGCGGCGCGCATTTCTGCGCCCAGGCTATTCATGGTGCGTTCACGCGCGCAGGTGGCGGCAAGATTATCAATATCGGCTCGATGCTCTCCCTGTTCGGCACGACCTACGGTTCGGCCTATGCGGCCAGCAAGGGCGGAATCGTGCAGCTCGGCAAAGCGTGGGCTGTTGAATGGGCACCTCATAACATTCAGGTCAACACGTTGCTGCCTGGCTGGATCGAAAGCGATCTGACCGCCGAGGCGAAACGGCTTTTCCCTGACCTCGAAGCGGGCATCTTGAGCCGCACGCCTCAGGGGCGCTGGGGCAAGCCCGAGGACCTTGCCGGCATTGCAGTGGCGCTCTGTTCAAGCGAATGCGACTTCATGACTGGCGCGGTCATTCCGGTAGACGGTGGATATTCGGTTCAAGGTTAGCCGATTCTTTTTGACGCTGCCATATCAAATACAAAGGAGACACCCAGCATGTCCAGCGCTTATGCCGGGGCCGGAAAATATATCCAGCGCGCGGGTGAGATCTCGCGCCTTTCACAGCACGTTGCACCGTTGGGCCGCAACGTGCTCGTTCTGATCGATCCGTTTCTGTTCGAACGCTTCAGCAGTTCACTACAGCGTGATCTCGAAGATGCCAAGCTGTCGGTACATCTGGAGAAGTTCGGCGGCGAATGTACGCTGGCTGAAATCGCGCACGTGGCCGCAATCGCCAGAGGCGAGGAGAGCCACATTCTCGTGGGCGGCGGCGGGGGAAAGACAGCAGACACGGTCAAGATTGCGGCATTCGAAGCCAACGCGCGGACAGTCATCGTTCCGACGATTGCGTCAACGGACGCACCGTGTAGCGCTGTCGCCGCCCGCTATACGTCTGAGGGCGTATACGAGGGGTCCGCGCGGCTGCCTCTAATCGCGATCTGGTCGTAGTGGACACCAGCATTGTGGCGAGTGCGCCAGTACGCTTTCTCGTCGCAGGAATCGGCGATGCGCTATCGACTTGGTTCGAGGCACGTTCGAACCTGGAGTCGCGAACGAACAACTACGTCGCGGGAGGGTTCCCTCCGACAGCTACTGGTATTGCCATTGCGCGAGCCTGCCACGATGTGCTGATGCGAGACGGTCTGAAGGCAAAGCAGGCGGTCGAAGCCGTCTCTTTACCACGGCAGTCGAAAACGTCATCGAAGCTAATACGCTGCTCAGCAGTATCGGCTTCGAGAACTGCGGATGCTCCGCAGCACACGGCATGCATGGTGGACTGACTGCCCTAAGCGAAACACACGGCATGCTGCACGGCGAGAACGTCGCGTTCGGGACGCTATGCCTGCTCATGCTAGAAAATCGCCCGATCCAGGAAATCGAGGAGATGATCCGGTTCTGCGAACAGGTCGCGCTTCCTACGACACTCGCCGAACTAGGGCTGCCCGGCGACCTGCGGTACTACGCGAACCGGATCGCCAAGGCATCGCTCGCTGAAGGAGAATCTACCCACGCGTGTCCCGTCGATGTTTCCGTGGCCCTCGTGAGTGATTCGATACTCGCGGTCGACGCGACGACGACGCGGATGCGGGCGGCGAGACACTAGCGCCTGTTCACATTCTCACCTGCTGGCCAAAGGCGCACACCAGCTGCGCCTCCTCCGGCCTGCGCTTGCCGCAGTGGCTCAGCGCCTTTATTTTCGTGCGCCCCCCGCGCCGCTCGCGGCAAATAGCGCTCGCATGGTACGGAGTCGCTGTGGAAAACATCAGAGTGCTGACACCCCGTTCCACAGCGCCGCTACATCCGAGTCTTTGCAACTCAAGCCGGCTATCAAAGCCTAAGGCGCCCCATCACTGACCCACGAGCACTGATTTTTAGCGTATTGGCAGCTGCCGAACTCATCTCTTCGTTGGCCACGAATACGATAAGTGCATCTCCATCATTGAGCTTTCCAATTTGTGCGCGCAGTCGCTCGTCGACGCGCTCAATGGAATCAAGAACCACGATTCTGATTTCACCACGCGTCTGGATGTCGTCAAGGTCACTCAGTCTGGTGACACCATCCCCATAGCGAATATCGACGAGAACCTCTCCGCATGGGAAGCTGCATATGCGAGTTTGGCTGTTGGCTCCGGGGTTGGAAACAAGCTTCTGGGGCATTGTAGGTATCTCAAGTTCTGGCGTATCGCCTTTCATAATCGACGACGGGAGAAAACGCTCGCGACGGTTTGGCCCAGCTCAGCCGGAGCCCAGATTTACGTGCACCTTGGTGATTTTTACGCAGGTATCCGCGTGACCTTTGCGTGCCGGTCAGCCACGGATGGCCCGCCGAAATTTATATGAGGTGCGGAGCGAAAGCGCAAACAGGCGGTGCGCAACAATGCAGCCACCGCCCATGTGATACCGGGCTACCACCCGCGAAAAGGTGTAAGCGTGGGGCGTTTCATCCTCATGAGATCTGTCACCTCAACTCGGTCATCCACCGACAGGATTGGAATTGTCATCCATTTCCCGTCATGATAAGTCCGGGATTCGTCGTACTGTTTGACCAGCGGCTGACTCCAGAAGTAACGCCTTTCTTCAAACTTCTCTCGTTCGGCCCGGCCCAAGACGACCAATACGGACAACAGCCTGTATGCCGGAAACAGACTGCAAAACGCCCTGTTCTCCTTGTAGCGCAGTGCCCAACCACGCTTCTTGCCGCCATATATCCAATCCGGCGTGAAAACATTGGGGTAAAACTCGTCGATCCAGCTTCGCAGCTCGCCCCAATGTTCGAACGCCTCCGGACCCAACCAGTCGCGGAGAGTACGCTCATCCGGATGCGAGGATTTGTCAGAAATTCTGTCGCCTATCTCAGCGCTTCGTGCGGTTTTGCTTTCCATTCTTCATCTCCTCAGCTTATCCAGATATTTAACTTTCCATCAACTCACCGCCGTGCGTCGCCGTGCGAAGTCCGGAGCGACCCCAGCAAGAGCGTCAACGATGCAGCCAGCAGGACGAGGTCTTTAAGCAGGAACTGGCCGGGCAACGCCGAAATCGCAGGAAAGCCACCTGCAGTCGCTTCGGCGACGCCAGGGGTGCTCAACATGAAGGTAAGCGTGATCAGATAGGTAGCGGCCGACATCGCAGCGCCCAACGCAGAGAAAAAGGGCTGAATCGATCCGATAATTAGAGCGACTGCGGTCGACAGCTCTAGCAAACCAATCACATCACTTGCCCCTTGAACACCGAACGCAGAATTCAACCAGCCCATGATAGGACTATTCACGATAAACGGCGATATTCCAGTCGCTTCATAGTGGGTGAATTTCATTGCTCCGAACCACAGAAAGATTACGACAAGCGCCCACCTCAGCAACAAAAGACCAGTTCGAGACCCAACGCTCCGTTCTGCGATTTGAAAGCGAAACTGACTTGTACGAATGCTCATTTTGATTTCCCGATTCAGTATGTTGAAGGGTTTTTTACCGATTCACAGCTTTACTTTTCCGATAGCGGCTCCGGGACTAACTTCGACCGAAATAGTCCAGGAAACGTTAGACACAATGGAGATCCGACCCGACGCCACCCCTTATTTCCATCCAGCTCGCGACGCCTCGCTAGTCTGCAGGCAAAGGTTGGACAAGTGAGTTTCACTTGAACACCTTCCGGTACTGTATAAAGCCAGAGCGCTCTCCCACGGCGTCGTAGAGGAGCCTGCCTGGGTAGTTCGTTTCGTGAGTCAGCCAGTGCACCCGAGGAGCTTTTCGACGTTTCGCCGCCGCGTACACATGTTCGATCAGTGCGCGACCAATGCCACGCCCACGTGCGTCAGGTCCAACAAACAGGTCCTGCAGATAGCAGTAGTCGGCAGATGTCCAGGTCGACCTTTGGTAGACCGTGTGCGCGAAGCCGCAAGGGTGACCGCATGTCATGGCGAGCACCGCGTACATCGGTTCGTTGGGGTCGAGGAAGCGCTCCCAGGTGTTGCGCGTCACAGCATGCGGGATATCAACCTTGTAAAACTGCTGATAGCCTTCCCAAAGTGGCAGCCACATATCGAAATCGCTATTTTCGATGGCTTTGATCTCAACTGATTGCATAGAGTTCTCCCGAAGTCCTATGGCAGTAAAGCGATGAAGCGCAACTGTGACAAAACCACAGCATCAAGCAATGCGATCAACCACAATTAACTTCAGTCTCACGGGCAATTTCTTTCCTCCGGTCGCGAAGGCGTGATTCGATCGAACCGCAGGTTGACATTTAAAGTCTATTCCCCGGTTAAGCGCATACCGTACTTCCGACGGTACGTACTCTGTATCTCATCTTGACTGCGAGGAGGCTCGGCAAAGATGTGCGCAGGGGAGAGCAATGAAGACATCGAAGTAACATCAATCCTGATGACGTGTTCGACTGGATATTCAGGCCCGTTGCTTATACGAACCCAGTCCGCGATCATTGAGTATTCGTCACCGTCAGGCGGCACAATGAACGCCTTTCCTCTGAACCGGTAACCACGCCTCAGGAACACGTCGACTACGTTGATCTCGACGGCGGCGTTGGCATTCAAATTCCTCAACGTCCCGGGCGACGCGATATCGGCGAAGTAGAGCTTGCCATTCCTGACCGTTAAGGAGGCCTTTGGCGAAAGATTCGGCGTCCCATCCTCATTGACCGTCGCGACGAACGACAGTATTGCCCCTTTTATGATCGCTTCGGCGTCTGCGGTGATTTCAATCATGGATTCACTCGTCTGAAAGGACTTCCTGCGCATTAAGAAAAACTCTCCAGTGCCTCGCAGGATTCGTGTTTGTCGGAAAAATTCCCGCTATCTGAGCGGCGTGGTCAGCGCTTTGTCGTCCGTGTCGACGACAAACACGGCAAGCAATTTCGCGGGCTGCGTTTTGCTCGCGTTTCGGCTGATCGAATGGATAGCGCCGGGCGGTTCTGACCAGCTCTCACCCGCTCGATAGATGCGGGTTGGGCCGTCATTCACCTTGGACTCGACAGCGCCCTCGATCACGTACGCGTAAATGAATGCGGATTTCGCGTGGGTGTGAGGAACAGATGCCGCGCCGGGCGCGTACGTAACTTCCAGTACAATCAGCGATTTGCCGGGGACGTTGGGAATCGCTGCGTCGAAATTCTTCGTGACGGTTTGTCCGTCACCGTCGTGAGCTTCCGCGGAGTCGGCGGCCATCGCAGCTAGCGCAACGAAGCTGGCAATGATGATGTTCCGTATCTTCATGGTCTTTTCCTTCTGCGTGTCAGCGAGGCTATGCGGCTAACTGCCCGGCCTGATTCAGGCTGATGGCATCTCGAGGCCGCGCTGCACAGCAGGGCGTGCGAGACCGCGATCGAACCAACGCTGGACATGAGTGAAGCGATCGAAGCCGACAAGGTCGCGCGCCTCGTAAAAGCCAATCAAGTTACGAACCCACCCGAGCAGAGAAATGTCGGCAATACTGAAGTCATCGCCCATCACCCAGTTGCGTCCGGCAAGCCGAGTGTCGAGCACGCCGAGCAAACGCGCGGCTTCCGACGCATAGCGGTCGCGCGGGCGCTTGTCTTCGTAGGCTTTCCCGGCGAATTTGTTGAAAAAGCCGACCTGTCCAAACATGGGACCGACACCACCCATCTGCCACATCAGCCACTGGATCGTCTCAAAGCGAAGCGCTGGGTCCGTGGACAAGAGCTGCCCCGTCTTGTCGGCAAGATAGAGCAGGATCGCACCTGATTCGAACAATGCGATCGGGCGGTTCCCGGGACCGTCTGGATCGAAGATCGCCGGAATCTTGCCGTTCGGGTTGAGAGAAACGAAAGCAGGTTCCTGGTTTTCGTTCGCCAGGATGTCGATACGATGGGCCTCATACGCCAGGCCCGTCTCCTCCAGCATGATGCTGACCTTCACGCCGTTGGGAGTCGGCAGTGAAAAGAGCTGGAGCCGGTCGGGGTGTTGCGCTGGCCAGCGCGTGAAGACTGGATGCTGAAGGGTCATCTTTTTCCTTGATCGGGGACGGCCAGCCATTTAACGAAACTGGCTGACCGTCCCCGCGAATGGTGCCCCCAAGAACTCGCTCTCGGGGTTACCAACGTCATGGGCGTCGCAGTCTCGAGCTCAGATCGAACCGGCCGGCGTGACAGCGGGGAAATCCATGTCCGGATCGAACACGTTATTGAAGAAATTCGTCAGGGAATACATGGCCACCAGTGCGACGATTTCCATCACGTTTGCATCCGTGTAGCCCGCTTCGCGAACTGCGTTCAGGTCGGCGTCGCCCACCTTCCCACGGGTTTCGATGACCTTGCGCGCGAACTGGACAGCCGCATCGCGCTTCGGATCGGCGGCGTGGCCTTTGCGCGCGAGGATGATTTCTTCCGCCGGCAGTTTCGCCAGATGCTCAGCGGTGAAACTGTGGACCGTCAGGCAGTAGTTGCAACCGTTCACTTCGGAGACTGCCAGGCCGATGCTGTCGCGCGTCTTCACATCGAGCGCCTTGCTCAGGGAGCCGAGCAGGTAGGCCCAGGCGTTGAACGCGATCGGGCTTTGCGCGAACGCAGCCATCATGTTCGGCGTGAAGCCGATGTTCTTGGCGAAGCCATCGAGCGTTGCCTTCGATTCGGCGGGTACTTGTTCCGGCGTAAGAATGGTGGTACGGGTCATGATAGGATCTCTGATTAATTCGTACTACTTATTAAGAACGGTTCATTTTTGAACCCTTCTCTCGGATTGCTTCGTGCCCGGGCGCGGGTCGAAGCCGTTCAGGACTTCAGTTGAGCGTCATCTTGCCTACGACTACCCTTTTCGCGGCTGGCTGGTCCTTGTACGTAGTGAATACTCCAGCAACCCGCTTAGACGAGGTCGAGAACTTCGTGCACGGGACGGCGCGGCTTTTGCGCCCAGTTGCCTTGACGCTCGGCACCGACAGCGAGCAGAAGCGCGGGCACTTCGTCATCGGCCAAGCCGAATTCGCGATGAACCGCCTCAGCGTCGAACCCGATCATCGGCGTGGACCCCATACCCAGCGAGCGGGCAGCGTAGATCATTGCCGACGCGCCGAATGTTGCCGTGCGTACGGCTTCGTCGCGACGACGCTGCGGATATTCCATGTACAGTTCGCGGGCCGGGGCCTCCCACTCCGACACCATCGTCGCCGGCATCACGCCTGCTTCGACCAGCGGAGCCAGGCGATCCGGAATCACGCTGGTGTCGACCAGCTGTCCGCAGATGATGAAGGTGACTGCCGCGTCAGCGACAGCCGGCTGGCTCCAGGCAAGCGGAAAGAGCTTGGCCTTCGCTGCGGGCGTGCGCACCGCAATGAAGCGCCAGTTCTGCAGATGAAAGGACGTCGGTGCGCTGGTGGAGATCCGCACCAGCTCGCGGATCTGGTCGTCGCTCAACTTCGCCGACGGGTCGTAATACTTCGTGGCGCTACGGCTGACGATACAGTCGATGACTGCGTTGGTCATGGTCGTCCCGCTGTTCAGGGTGGTTTCGCTGTTCATGATGATTCCTTTGGGTGGAGGGACCTGCTGGGTACAGAAGCGCCTCTTACGAGATCGCGCGGCAAAAAATCACTTTCGTGTGCAGATTGCGGATCACCGTCGCCGCTTTCACCGTGACGTCGCAGTCTCTACTGCGTGTTTGCCGTCAAGTGGTGAGGTGTTTCAACTTTAAGGCCCCACGAGGGCTATTTCGAGAGCGAAAATGCTCAATAAAGTGTCCAAAAGGATCAAACTCCACAAGGGCTCATCGGTTCGCTCGATCTTGCGACGCCGCAGCGTTCATCGCGCCGTCGCGATTGAAGTCCCTTGTCCAGATTGCATCGAAGGACGTACGGACGAAGAGCGGCCGCTCCGCGTCGACCTCGCCGGATCGTGTCCGATGCTGGTTAGAACCGGGAGCGACAAATTTCGGGGTCTATCGCCCCTGACGTGCGAGACGACGCCATTCACCAGGTGTCATGCCCATCCTCTCTGTGAACAAACGCCGGAACGAAGATACAGATTGGTAGCCAACTGATTCGGCTACGGCCTCTGTGGTCATCGTCGGCTTCTTCAACTCGTTCGCAGCGTGGCTCATGCGGATGTCGGTTAGCAAATCAACCGCTGAGCATCCGAGCGTTTCCTGGAAATGCCGCATGAACGTGGCGCGGGACATATTGCACAAGGCGGCCAGCTCGGGCAGGTTCCAGCCGCGAGCGGGATCGGAGAACATCGCCGAAATCGCGGGGGCCAACCGTGGGTGGCCAGCCAGCGCCAACAAGCCTGTTGGGGCCTGCTCGGATTTACTTGCCTCGCGCAGCACGATGGTGAACAGCGCCGAACTGAGCGAATTAAGGACGGCGTAGCCGCCCACTTTTTCTCCCGTAGACTCATCACGCATGAGCCTCACAAAATTGGCGAGAGGGTTCGAGAGGGACTCGACACCCGACTCATCGTCGGTACTAGTAGTCCGCACCACCAGATTTGTCGGAAGGTAATTGCGAATCAGTCGGTCATGCGGCGGTTCAATAAAAAAACGACCGCATAACATATCGAGATGCTCGCCAACGCCGTCATTCTCGCTAAAGGTCCACCCAGCGAGACCCTGACGCTCGCGAGTAGGTCCGGGCTGAATTCCACTCCCGTCGTGCAGGATGTGCGCCGAGCCGTGGGGTAACAAGACAATATCTCCAGCGACCAGTTCCTTTGCCATCCCCGTCTCGGGATCCTCGATGACTGCCTTGCCCCTGAGCACGACGTGGTACGGGATTTCGTGGGTTGCCGCTTGATCCCACTCGACCCGCCACGGTGCTCCATAGGCGCAGCGGACTTCAGGCCGGCCAGTGACGGTGATCAATTGCAGCAGGTGACTTAACCAGTCGACGTGAGACATAGAATTCCGTAAGGCCTCGGCATGGGGAAATCAGGTGACGGCAAAACTCACAATTTCAGCGCCCGAAAATCTCGACGAGAAGGGATGCTCATTCCTCGCCAACTGCAGGACCGAATCTATCGGCCAGCGCTCATCCCGCCGTCGACATGCAGTACCTCGCCCGTGACGAACGACGCTGAATCAAGAAAGACAATCGCGTCCGCGATATCGCCCACCTCGCCCATGAATCCGAGTGGAACCAACGCGGCGAGATCGTCATGGGCTTCTGGCTTGTGCATAGTCGACCTGATCAAACCCGGAGCCACCGCGTTCACCCGAATTCCCTTGCTTGCATACTCAATGGCGAGCGACTTCGTTGCGGCGTTGAGACCGCCCTTTGTCAATGCCGCTAGTGACGAAGAAACTCCGCTGTACGCGATGTCGGCGACGCTCGCAGTGACGCTCACTACGTGGCCGCGAGAATGCTTCTGCATCTCCGCAATCGCCAGTTGCGTGATGTGAAAGAATCCCGCCATGTTCACATTCATCACCGCTGCGTAGTCCGCCGCGCTATGTTCTGTGAAAGGCTTGCCGATATATATGCCGGCGTTGTTCACAAGCGTGTCGATCCGTCCAAATCGCGCGACCCCTTCGGCGATGACTTGCTGCGCCACAGCAGGATCACCAATGTCGCCAGCTATCGTCAGAACGTCTTTGTCGACAGAGGGTTGTATCGAGCGGGACGTCGCGACGACCGCGTAATCGAGCTTGCGGAACGCCTGAACGATGGCGGCGCCAATTCCCTGCGATGCTCCGGTTACCACCACGACCTTTCGCAATGCGCTCATGATCCAGTGCCCCCTAACATGATGGTTCTTCAGAAAAACAACCTACTGCGGAAGCCAGAATCACCGTATGGCGGTTGACTGGTTTATGCGTTCGACTCACACGAGGGCGAAATATCGGGTCGCCACGGTGTATGGCCTTACCGGACAGCGCACAGACCGCTTCCGCTGGTGCCGATCCAATAGTCCAGATCTGGCTCTCGTAACGTCCCATGCAGGGATCACTCCAGCGGACACTAATCGTCGTCGACGACAGTTTCTCCACAACGGAGACTTGCGAAGGCGTCGGCAGATTTGGCATGAGATATCCGCACGCTCAAACGTGGCTGCACGCGAGAGTGGTCAAAAGCGGCTCAATCGTGGCTATCAGAGAAGCCCGAAGTTGCGCGGATTGATCCTCATCGAGAAATGCAGTTGCCTGCAGCGGCAAATAGTGGATGGTGGTGAAGCCAATGCAAGCCAGTACGGCAGAAAGATAAGGCGTAAGGAAATCCGGCTGGTTGGCGCGTTCGCCAGTAAACACGCCGCCGGAGGCAATGCCGACGAATACCGGACGGTCCCGAAGCATTCCAACCTTGCCAGCGGGCGTCGACTGCATCGTGCGTCCGACGCGGATAAGCTGATCGATCCACGCTTTCAGGACGGACGGAACCGTCAGGTTATTCATCGGAGTACCGATGACGATCACATCGGAATCCTCGACCTCCTGAATGAGTTCCTCCGCGAAAAGTACAGCGCCAGCGGTCCTTCCTGCGGCAGCCAACGTCGCAGGCGTCGAGAGTATGTCGGCGTAGGCGGCTCCGAGATGAGGTATCGGCTCCAGCCCAAGGTCCCGGCGGCGAACCTCCACGCCCGGCAAGAGCGTTTGAATCTTTTCGACGATTCCCGCCGAGAGTTTTCGGCTATGCGATCCCAGTCTAGGGCTGCAGTCGATGTGCAGAATATTCATACAATTTTCTCCAGCAGATTTTGCAGCAGCTTTGGTCGCGCGGTTGCTTGACCAGCAGACGAAATCGGGCGCGTGAAACATCGGGCACCGAGATCGAAGTGCGTCTTAAATGCCTGGTTAACGAAGGCTTTGTGCAGGCTGTTTCCATCTGTGCAACACTCTGCGCCCTTGCGGCTCCAGCACGGCATGAAAATGCCCCGCATTTGCAGCTCGCTCGCAGCTTCGACCGAATACGGAGAGAAAATCGGGTGCATGCTGCAAGAGCCACATTCCGTATTGACTTCGCGTTTGTAGCACTGTTGGTAGGGCAGATTCTGTACTATTCACGGTGCATAAAACAGTACCAAGATTGTGATTTTCGTGTGTACCAAGACTATGGCTTCAGACTTGCAGATACAGCTCGACCGGACAGCAAAACGGCCCCTCACAGAGCAGATTTTTGAGAGCATCAGCAGAGCAATAGAGTCTGGGCTGCTCGAATCCGGTACACGGCTGCCATCATGGAAAGACCTTGCGTCGCAGCTCGGGGTCGCGCGCGGGACCGTTAAGGCTGCCTATGAGCTTTTGAATGATTCACAGATGATAGAAACGTTTGGAGCTGGGGGAACGCGGGTCGCTCCGCGGCTTCGCGTCGCCACTGCTCAACGAAAGGCGGCGCGGCTCAGTTCGTTTATGAAATCATATGAGGAGATGAAGGCCGGGCCAGCGATTTTCCAACTCGGTATTCCCGCGTTTGAAGGACTGCCGGAAAAGCTTTTTTCGCGGGCTCGCTCCTCCAATCTGCTAAAAACAGCGGGCCTGTCGTCGCTGCTCTATCCTGATCCGAGAGGCGAATTCGACCTTCGCAGAGAGATCGCAGGCAATCTCTCCATCGCGCGAAACTTCCACTGTCATCCGGAGCAGGTTTTCGTGACGTCCGGATACAGCGCTGGCTTAGGCTTGACACTTCGGGTGCTAGGTTTGGAAGGCCAGAAGGTCTGGATGGAGGAGCCCGGGTTCATGCTCGCCCGTAAGGGGCTGGAACTGGCTCGCTTGAATATCGTGCCGATCCCGGTAGACGCAGACGGTATCAACGTCGACTACGGCATCAAGACAGCGCCGGACGCCGCGTTAGCGGTCTTAACTCCTGGTCAGCAAGCGCCTCTAGGCTCGACGTTGTCGTTGAGACGGCGCCTTCAACTGCTTGACTGGGCGGCTTCAAACGATGCGTGGGTCATTGAAGATGACTACCTTGGAGAACTACAGTTGGAAGGCAGGCCGGCGCCCGCCATGGCATCTCTTGGCGAAGGCAAGCACGTCATCCACATCGGCTCCTTCAGCAAGACTGTTAGCCCTGCTCTGCGGCTTGGCTTCATTGTTGTCCCGTCCGACCTCGTCAATGCATTCGCGGAGGTGGCCGCGACACTCGCTCCCGCGCCGTCACCGGTCATTCAAGTCGCCACTGCGGAGTTTATGCGGGAGGGCCACTACATCCGACGTGTGCGCCGGCTCAAGCGTCTTTATTCCTCGCAGCGCGATGCTCTGACAGCGGAGTTGTGTAGCCGAGACGCGCAATGGGTAAATGCGGGCCTCGCCGTGCTTCTTCGCCTCCCAGAGGGCGCCCCCGATGTGCGAATCGTTCGCGAGGCAATGACTGCGGGCATCGCGCCATCACCCTTGTCCGCGTGGTTCGCAAATCCATCGTGGACGGTGCCAGGCCTTTTGCTCGGGGTTGCGACCGCGCCCGAACAACACCTTGCCAAATCGTGCCAACGATTGTTCGAGATCATTGAAGGGTACTGCTGACCAAATGGGTCACCCGGCGTTGCCTGATTAGCATAAGTGCAGTTTCGTCGAAAAGCGCAGCTATATGGCTGCTAACTGTTAGCAACGGGGAGGCGCTTTTCCGGCAAGATCGCCGTCGCCATGCCACCGTGGGTGGCCCTTCTCGAACGTATTTCAGGCTAACTGATCTTACCCACGAACCGCGGACACCTTGAGTTGCTACGGTCTATCGTTTTGCACGAGGCGACAGACCGACCGATATGCTCGCCGAGCGCGAATCCAGACCTTAACCAATCCCGGAGCCTCAGGACCCGGTTGTACGGCTTCTTCACGAGGTTTTCGCTCAGATGGGGAGTCGTCGGCAATTCGCGTCAGCACGGCCATGCACCGCGATCGCGACCAAGTACCCAAGTCAATCTCGGAAATGATGAAGAGCTGGGACGTCGACGATGGGACGGTGGGCATGCTGACCCATGCGGCGCTGCTGCTAATGGCACGCTAAGGCCGGCCGCAGCAACGAGTTTAGGAAAAGCGCGCCGGACAGGCGCGTTCTTTTGACCGCTTCCGCTCGATTCCACGAGGCGACCGCTTCAGCGTTCCGCAGCCACGGCGGAGTCGGGGGGCCGGCGGAAGCTGATGGCAAGCCGGTTGTAGGCATTCATCAGGCTGATGGCCATCGTAAGGTCCGCTAGCTCCTTCTCGCTGAACGTTGTCGCGGCAAGCTGGAAGTCCTCGTCGGGTACATGGGTGTCGGCCACGCGGGTGACCGACTCCGCCCACGCCAGAGCGGCGCGCTCGCGATCGCTGAACAACGCACCCGCTTCATGCCAGGCTTGCACAAGCGCCAGCTTCGCGGGCGTGACGCCCTTCTTGATCAGGTCGCGGGTATGCATGTCGAGGCAAAAGGCGCACCCGTTGATCTGGCTGACGCGCAGATAGACCAGTTCGACGAGGACGTCTTCCAGGCCCGACTGCCTGACATAGCCATATACCCCCCCAAATGCCTTCACGCCGCCCGGCGATGCCTTGGCGTAGTCCAATCTCATTTTCAAGCTCCTTACTGGTCGTTGGTTGTCAGTGCTGTGTCGTTCGAATCGACGACAAACACGGCCAGCAGTTTTGCCGGCGTGGTCTTGCTCGCATTGCGGCTGACCGGATGGCGCGAGCCGGGCTCCTCGAAGAACGCCTCCCCGGCCTTGTAGACGCGTTCCGGCTCATCGTTCACCTTGCTGGCGACGCTGCCTGAGACCACGTACGCATAGATGAACGCCGACTTCGCGTGGGTGTGAGGCAACGAAGCGCCCCCGGGCGGGTAAGTGACTTCCACGGCGATCACCGATTTGCCCGGAATGTTTGGAATTGCGTGCGAGAAGTTCGGCTTGACGATATCGCCAGCGCCATGGTCAGCGGCGCCGTGCGCCGCGGCAACCCCGGACATGGCCAGGCTGCCAGCGGCAACAACAGAAAGTAAGGTTCGTGAAATTATCGTGATCAGCTCCTTGGTGGCTAGAATCATGCATCGGCTATGGTCCACGAAAAAGAACCAAGAACGCGAAAACTTGATGCACCACCCACCATGACAAATATTCTGAATCTGAAGCTCGACCGCGGTTCCAAGACAGCACTTGCGGAACAGATACGCCTGGCGATTACTGGCGTCATCGAGAGTGGTGTACTGGCCCCGGGCGCCAGGCTGCCGTCGTGGGTGGATCTTGCCGCGCAGCTTGGTGTGGCGCGCGGCACCGTCAAGACCGCCTATGAGCGGCTGACCGATGCGCAGTTGATTGTCTCGTCGCGCGCGGGCGGGACCAGGGTCTCCGAGCACATACCCACCGTGAGCCCCATCGCGGAGCGGGCGCGATCGATAGAGACGGATTTGCAGTCGGCGCTATACCAGCACTTCCTGCCCGGCCCTGCAGTGTTCCAGATGGGCGTGCCGGCATCGGACTGTTTTCCAAACACGTTGTTTGCACGTCTGCGCGCCCGGGCGGCACGCGATGAAGTTGAAGCGCCCGCATCCTACCCGGACCCGCGCGGCGAACATGAATTCCGCCGGGAAATCGCCGCGCATCTGGCCTTGTCACGCGGCATTGAGTGCCAGCCCTCGCAGATCTACATCACGGCAGGATTCTCGGGGGGGCTCGGTATCGCGCTACTCGTGCTTCAGGCCCAAGGCCGCAAGGCATGGGTCGAGAATCCCGGATATTTGCTGAGTCGCAAGGCCCTGGAAATTGGCCAGATCACGACGGTTCCGATTCCCGTCGACGAAGAAGGCATTGACGTCGGCTTCGGCGAAACGCATGCACCGGATGCCGCGTTGGCGCTGGTCACCGCGGGGCAACAGGCGCCGTTGGGTCCGACCTTGTCGCTCGCGCGCCGGCGGCAACTACTGGAGTGGGCGGCCCGGGCGCAGGCATGGATTATCGAAGACGACTATCTGGGCGAGCTGCAGCTGAAACGCCGCGCGGCGCCAGCGCTGGCGTCGCAGGATCGAGCGGGGCGTGTCATTCACATCGGGACGTTCAGCAAGACCATCAGCCCGAAGCTGCGACTGGGATTTGTGGTGGTGCCCCCCGCCCTGGTACCCCGCTTCGATGAAGCGGCAGCGTGCCTGTCTTCCGCACCGGGGCCGGCAGTACAGATGGCAATGGCCGAGTTCATGCGTGACGGGCATTACATGCGGCACTTGCGTCGCATGAAACGCATCTACGCGGGCCGCGGCCAGGCACTGATGACCGCGCTCGAGTCCAGGGGATTTGACGCCTATCCGGCTGGTCTGGCAGTGGTGGTTCGGCTCGCCGATGGCGCCGACGACAAGCGGATCGCACGGGAGTCCTATGCCTACGGGATCGCGCCCGCGCCGCTATCGATCTGGTACTGCTCCGAGTCCACGCAGCGCTCGGGGCTGCTGCTTGGCGTTGCGCCGGCGATCGAACAACAGATTCCAGCGGCCTGCGATCGCTTGCATCAGCTGATCCGCAAGCTGAGCTGATGCGAAAGCGCCGGCAGGTCGTGGGCCAGCTGGCACACCATTTCTTCCGGTTTTTCGTACTTTTTTAACGACCAGTGAACGGACACGATGCCGTTCACCGGCTGGGGCGTCACGTTGCGCTGAGCCATATCGTTAAGTCACCGCTGCACTGCGTCGCCACGCAGTCTTAGGAGGAATCGTGAAGATTTTCGTTGCAGGCGCCACCGGCGCCGTTGGACAGCCGCTGGTGCGCGTGCTCTGCGCGCAGGGTCATGAGGTAACGGGGATGACTCGCGCCGGCGCGGGTGCCGACAGGCTTCGCGAGCTTGGCGCCCGCGTGACCCTGGCGGACGCCTTTCATGCGGAGTCCGTGAAGGATGCCATCGCGAAGGCGGCGCCAATCTACTGTCCGCTGCCAAGGCGCTGGGCGTCAAACGCTATGTCTTGCAATCACGTGGCTTCTACCTCGAAGCCCCGCAGGGCTCGCTGGCCGACGAGACAGCCGCGCTCCGCTACGACGCGCCCGGCGAGATTGGTGATAGTGCGCGGGTCATTGGTGCCTACGAAAATCGCGTCACGGGCTCGATCGCGCTGGAAGGCGTGGTCCTGCGCTACGGCTTCTTCTACGGTCCCGGTACCTGGTACAGGCTCGACGGCGCCATTGCGGAGCAGGCGCGAAAAGGCGGGATGGCGATCATCGGCGAGGGCAACGCGGTCTGGTCGTTCGTCCACCTCGACGATGCAGTGGCGGCAACAGTAGCGTCACTGACGGCCGAAGCCGGCGTATACAACGTGGTCGATGACGACATTTCGCCGCGACCGGCGCGCCTTCAGGACACCGCGCGTAAGGATTCCGCGTACGACCAGTTGACGCCAGAGACATTGGCAACCGCCTGCCACGCGGCTTCTTGATTAGCGCCATCGAGGAGGTGCGGCTGGCGCTGCGCCTCGATTGGGCCTGTGAATTTCCCTTTAGCCGACGCGAAGAATTGCCCTGAGACGTCGGTTCCAAACTCCGACGTCTGAAGGTACCGACGGGCCGCAGTCTCCGGCGTCTGATTCATGCCGGGAATGAGGTTCACGATTGGGATCATCAGATATTTCACCGCCCAGCCAGCGTTTCGCCCCACATTGGTGGCGGTCGCCGCACCGGGCGAGACAGCGAACACGGCCATGCCGGAGGGCAGCCGACGCGCGAGCGCAGCAGCCCACCAGGCAACGATGAGCTTCGCGTCGGCATACGCATTGTTGGGCACATACTTCACGTTAGGCCCGTTGTGCAGCAGGGCTTCCATAGCAGCGGTCAGGTCGCCTCCGTGGTATTTGGCAGCGAGTGCGTCCACGTCGGTGTACTTGAACATGGGTACGCCCCCTCGCGCGGGTTCCGCGCCGGCGATAACGATCCGCGCGTCGGGGCTCAGCAGATTGGCGCGGAGCAACCCGACAGTTAATTGGTGATGGCCGATGAGCGGAGCCTGAGAAGCCTCGACGCCCGCCGCAGTGATCACCCGCTGCTTACCTGGGACCATTCCGGCATTGAGCAGCAGAAAATCAATCGGCTGACCTCGCTTTTCGAGCTCGGCGAGGGCGGATTGAACGCTGGTCGGCTCGTCCAGCTCCAGCTCCAGCGGCGAAAATACCTGTTTCTTGGTCTGAGCCGCGAGCTGAGCGGCGGTTTCTTGAACCCGGGCCAAGCTGCGCCCGGTGATGAAGACTTGGCGGTAGCCGTTGGTGGCGAGCAAGCGGGCTGCCTCATAACCGACCCCTGAGGTGGTGCCGGTGACGAGCGCGATTGAATGTTCCACGGGCGTCTCCGTGTTAAAGGGTGATGGTCGAGTCATAAGGCCCAGCAACGCCAACATCAGTTTGATAATTTAGAACTATTCGGTTATAAATTGGCGTGAAGGGAACTGTCAAGGAGTTTTGAACTAAATGATTCAAAATACCGCTAGGCCAGTAGGTCGACCGCGCAGCTTCGACGAAACGGGGGCGCTGGAAAAGGCGATTCAGGTGTTCTGGTCGAAAGGCTACGACGGAGTGACGATTGACGATCTCGTCACCGGGATGGGTGTGGGACGGCCGAGCCTGTATGCCGTCTTTGGGGACAAGCGGGCGATATTCTTGCGCGTCCTCAAGGCGTACGCAGAACGGAAGGGCGCATCGGCCGCCAAGGCACTCCTCTCACCACAGGGTCTTCGCGAATCGATCTTGGGCTTTCTGAGGTACGCCGTCGAAAGTGCGACCGAGAAAGGGTCTGCCCGAGGCTGCCTTATGATATGCGTCGCCCCGCTCGTAAACGACGCTGAGGTTCAGCAATTCCTGCAGAGTGCGGTCGCGGGCGGCGCGGCGCTGGTGGAACGTCGTTTTCGGGACGGGATCAGTGCCGGAGAAATCCCACCTGACTTTCCCGTCGCCGCGCGCGCAACCCAAGTCACGGATTTAGCGCGTGGGCTAACCATGCGTGCGCAGATGGGCGCGCCGCGCAAGATGCTCCTCAAAGATGCTGAGGAAGCGACCGACCTAGTTCTCCTGCCTGGGCGCGCCTGACGGGTTATCGGAATCCTTAAATGCCAAAGGGCGTCGAGGCCATGGCAACTGACATGAGTTGAGGGCTAGGAGCCAATTGTGCGTTGGATTGCGGCGCCTTCGTTCGTGCCGGAGGCGAGTGTTCGAAACTGTGCGAGCAGACGCTAGGATCTTTTGCAGCATCGCCTCGCGCGCAGTGATCGGGCCTCGGCGTCGAAAGCGCTTCATTGATCAAACTGGTAACTGCCGCTCAGCTCGATCGCCTGGTGGGCAGCCGGTCCAGAACGTTGAATAGCCGTCAACATACGGCGGCGAGCGTCGGAAGGCCCGGCAGAACTGCTGTCTCTAAACGGTGGTCTGGATGACCGGACCGCTCCGCAAGCTGCCCTTGGGCCGCGACTGCACGACCGGCTGCTGTGGGTCGACTGCGGCCCCGCATCCGACAGAGTTCGTTTAGGTTTATTCGATGCCTGCCATGGGCCGCAGGAACGTGCATGCCTGTGCACATGTCGGCAGGCGTCGAATAAGCCCGATGGAGGAAACCGCGGAGTGCTCCAATGCGTCTGGAGGTTTCACGGCTATGGCGATTGGTGGGCGGCGATGCTCGGCAGTGCGGGAGGATGCGCGCTCGGAAGGGATTGTGGATGGGGCCGGGAGCACTGATGAGGCGGCGCGGTTGCGCAGTCGTGAAGCGGAAGCGGACGTGCCAGTGGTTGCGGGAAGCGCAAGGCGCAAACGTCCGCTCGTGGGCCGCGTTGCCGCAAAGCCGACGGTCGGGTTGAACGTCCAGGAAGCGTTGTGCTCATGTCCGAGCTCGCCGCAGGGGTGGTGCCCGAATGGGTGCAGTGCGCTCCAGGATCCCGATGACGAGCATCGGGGCACCGCAGTGCCGGCAGAAGAAGACCGCAGGGACAGCCGCCGCGGGATCGTCGGGCCGGGCGCCGGCCTCAGGCACAACTCCTAGCAGATCGCGCACCCTCGCGAGCCTGGCTCGGCGCACCGGGTTGGCGAGCAGTCCGTAGTGACGGATGCGATGGAAACCACTGGGCAGCACATGGAGCAGGAAGCGGCGCATGAATTCGCCGGCCTCCAGTGTCATGGTCTTGTAGCGGGTGCGTCCCTTTGCGCGGTAGTCCTTCCAGCGGAATGTCACACCGCGCTCATCGAAGGCGACGAGGCGCTGGTTGGAGATGGCAACGCGGTGCGTGTAGCGTGAGAGGTACTCGAGCACCGCCTTCGGCCCGGCGAACGGGCGCTTGGCGTAGACCACCCATTCGCAGGCACGCAGCGGCACCAGCCACCGGGCAAAGGCGGCGGGATCCGCGAGCCCGGTGTACTCGCCGAAGAACTGCAGCTGGCCATGCCGGTGGGCCACTTCGAGCGCGTCGAGGAAGCGACGTCGGAACAGACGCGACAGGACGCGCACCGGCAGGAAGAAGCCGGGCCGGCACGCGATCCAGCGCTCGCCATCGGGCGAGAGTCCGCCGCCGGGTACGATGCCGTGCACGTGTGGATGATGCGTGAGCGCCGAGCCCCACGTGTGCAGTACGAGCGTGGCCCCGATCTGCGCGCCGAGATGCCTGGGATCGGCGGCGATCGTGCGCAGCGTGTCAGCGGCGATGTCGAGCAGCAGGCCGTAGACGATCCGTTTGTTGTACCAGGCGATCGCACTGACGGGCGCGGGGAGCGTGAAGACGACGTGGAAGTATTCGACGGGTAGCAGATCGGCCTGGCGTGCCTCCAGCCAGCGGTGTGCGGCGCTGGCCTGGCACTTCGGGCAATGCCGGTCCCGGCAAGAGTTGAAGGACACCTCTGTCCTTGCGCAGCCTGAACAGCGCAGCACATGCCCGCCCAGCGCCGCCGTGCGGCACCGTTCGATGGCTGACATGACCTTCAGCTGCCCCAGGCTCAGGTGCGTTGTGGCCCGCCACGCTGGCCCGTGGCTGCGGAAGATGTCCGCAACCTCCAGCATGAGGCGCTACAGCGTGCAGGCCTACTCGGAGGGCAGGCGGTCCAGCGGACTGGTGACCTCGTGCAGCAGGTCGGTGGCGACCTGGACATAGAGCGCGGTGTTCTCGGGCTTCGCATGGCCAAGCAGCACCTGGATCACGCGGATGTCCACCTTCTGTTCAAGGAGGTGTGTCGCGAAGCTATGCCGCAGCGTGTGCATGGACACGCGCTTGTCGATGTGCGCGGCCTCGGCGGCGGCATGGATGGCGCGGTTCAGCTGTCGCGTGCTCAACTGATCGAGCGGATCGAGCCCGGGAAACAGCCACCCGCCATCGAGCATCTTGCCCTGCGCACGCGCCACGCGCCACCACGCACGCAGACGCTCAAGCAGCACCGGCGAGAGCATCGCATAGCGGTCACGGCGGCCCTTGCCCTGTTCAATGCGCAGTGTCATGCGTTCGCTGTCGACGTCGGTGACCTTCAGCGCGACCACTTCGCTGGCGCGTAGCCCCGCGCCGTACGCGACCGACAGCGCCGTCTGGTGCTTCAGGTTGCCGGCCGCCTCGATGAGGCGCCGCACTTCATCGGGACTGAGCACGACGGGCAGTATGCGGGGCACGCGTACCGGTTGCATCCTGACCATCAGTTCGGGCCGGTCGAGCGTGACGGTGAAGAAGAACTTCAGGCCGGTGATCGCGTGGTTCAGCGAGACGGCCGATGTGCCGTGGTCGACCAGATAGAGCTGGTAGCGGCGCAGGTCCTCGACGGTGGCCGTGTCAGGTGAGCGGCCGAGAAACCGGGTGAACTCACGCACGATGTGCAGATAGATGGCCTGCGTCTTGGGGGCAAGCTGGCGCATGCGCATGTCGTCGATCATGCGCTGGCGCAATGGACTGGCGTTTGCCGGTAAGGAGGTCATGATTCGGCTCCTGTTGAGGAACGAGGCGGATTGCCTCATTCGCCAACATAAAACCGCGTAACCGGCCTCTCCCTGCCCTCCAGCGTCGGACCGGAGCCCCTACCGCGCGAGCGGTTTAGTCCTGCGGCCAGATTCGGACATCCATCCTATCCAATGATGTGCCGCTCGAACGACAAAATGTCCTTCGGAAGCGGTCACTCAACAGCGAATGTGCAGTCCTCGTCAGGACATGCGCTCCGGCCGCTTAGAACAGCGGATGTGCCTCGGGATACAGCGCCGTTCTGAGTGCAAAGCCCCCCAGAACCACAAAAATTATGGCGGCCACCACGTGTACAGCCTTGGTCGGTAACCGGTCGGCAAACTTGTGCCCAAGGTAAATGACCGGGACGTTGGCGAGCATCATGCCCAGTGTCGTTCCTGCAACGACCCAAAAAAATTCGTGAAAGCGGGCCGCGAGGGCAACCGTCACCACCTGCGTCTTGTCGCCCATTTCCGCTAGAAAAAACGTCACCACGGTCGTACCGAACACGCCCATGTGCCCCTTCGTAACGGCATCGGCCTCGTCAAGCTTGTCAGGAATCAGAATCCAGATGGCCATCAGCGCGAACGACGCGACAACGGCCCAGTTCATGACATGGGGATTGATGACGTTTGCGAGCCACGCTCCCAGCGCGCCCGAAAATCCGTGATTGACCAGCGTCGCCACGAAGACGCCGAGCACGATCGGAATGGGCTTGCGATAACGGGCAGCGAGAACGAGGGAGAGGAGTTGCGTCTTGTCGCCGATTTCAGCGAGTGCGACCACGCTGGTCGATACGAGGAAGGATTCCATTGGGTTTGTTGTTCCGGGCCGCGCAGTCAACACGCGATGACACACACCCCCGCGACCCGGCCAGGTAGGGATGCACGTCATCGGTCTTGCCAGGCTTGCGCTGCACACGCCATGTCGCCAGTTAGCGGACAAGTATGTTGACGTGCGCCTCCAGACATCGCGCCTGGAGCGGCTACTCCCCGAAGAGTGGCGCGATTATAAAAGCATCGCGCCGGCTCCTGCAAGGATATTTTAGTATACCCCTCCACCCTATTTTGCTAATATACCCCCCTACGCTATAACTGGAGGCGGAGCATGAGCCATACGATTCGCGAAAAACAGAAACTGCTCAACCGGGTACGCCGCATCAAGGGACAGGTCGAGGCCATCGAGCGTGCGCTCGAGGAAGAGCGCGGTTGCATGGACGTGCTGCAGCTCATTACGAGTAGCCGTGGCGCAATGAACGGCCTGCTCGCGGTGGTTCTTGAAGACCATATCCGTACGCACCTCGTCGACGCAGAGCCGCACGACGACGAGCACGGCAGCGGCACCGAGCAACTGATCGAGGTAGTGCACAGCTACTTCAAGTGAGAGAAACATGAGTCAATTCGAGAACGCCGCTTTCGGGGCGGGACACGATCACATCTTTCTGGGCGCAGCCCACGAAGAGAACGAGCGCAGAACCTGGATGGTGATCGCGCTGTGCAGCGCGATGATGGTGGCCGAAATTGTCGGCGGCAGTCTTTTTGGCTCGCTCGCACTCGTCGCCGATGGACTCCACATGTCGACGCACGCCGGCGCAATGCTGATCGCTGCTTTGGCGTATACCTACGCACGCCGGCACGCGGCCGACCCGCGCTTCGTATTCGGGACCGGCAAGCTCGGAGACCTCGCAGGCTTTACCAGCGCCATCGTGCTCGCGATGATTGCGCTGCTGATTGGGTACGAGGCCGTTTCGCGCTTTCTCTCGCCGGTGCCGATCCACTTCGGCCAGGCGATCCCCATCGCGGTGCTTGGCCTGCTGGTCAATCTGGCGAGCGTCTGGCTGCTGAGCGGCGACCATCACGGGCACAGCCACGGACATAGTCACGGGCACGCTCATGGCCACGCGCATGGGCATGAAGGCGACCACGGCCACGAAGAAGAGGTGCAACGCATCTTCGGTAGCGCCGGCGTCTTTGCCGTTTCGATCTTCGAAGATGGCGTGCCGCCCGTCTTCCGTATCAAGCCGGAAACGGCTGCTTCGAATCTTGGCGCCGATGCTGTTTCAGTGACGACAATCCGCCCCGATGGGGCGCAGCAAACCTTCGCATTTATCGATCGCGGCGGCTATCTCGAGTCGAAGGACGACATTCCCGAGCCGCATGCCTTCAAGGCCGTCGTCCGCCTGCCTGATGACGAGCATTCAATCGAGTTCGAAGAACACGAGCACGATCACGACGACGCGCAGGCTGCCGCGAACCGCGACCACAACATCCGCTCAGCCTACATTCACGTGATTGCAGACGCTGCAGTTTCCGTGCTGGCCATCATCGGCCTGTTGCTGGCCCGCGCGTTTGGCTGGGTCTGGATGGACCCGCTTGCAGGCATAGTTGGCGCGCTCGTCATCGCAAACTGGTCGTGGGGTCTCATGCGCGATACGGGTGGCATCCTGCTCGACGTGAACACGGACCGCCGCATGGCCGAGAACGTCCGCCACGTCATCGAAGACAACGGCGACACCGTGCTTGACCTGCATGTGTGGCGCGTAGGCCCAGGGCACATGAGCGCTGTCGTTTCGGTCGCCACAGGTGAAGCACAGCGCAACCCGGGTTTCTATCACGCGGCGCTCAAGCGGTTCAAGGGACTGTCGCATGTGACGGTCGAAGTGAATCCCAATCGGGCCGTAGCCTGAGCCATGGCAGTCAAATCTCCCTGCATCGACCTGTGCGCGTTCGATGGCAAGACCGGGCTCTGCACCGGCTGCTACCGGACGCGAGAGGAAGCCCGCAGCTGGAAAAAAATGACGGACCACAGGCGTCATCAGATCCTCAATGAAAAATCCCGGCGGCAGTCAAAGCTGACACGTGAAGCGCCGCAAGCGTCGAAACAGGACTGACCAGGCGCGCCCCTATCGCGGTGCCATGATCCGCAGGACGGGATGCCCGCCGACGTCCTTCAGCGGAAAGTACGACCGGTGCGTCGCCGCATCGAGACTGACAACGTGTGCATTCGGTCCCACGCGCCCGTCGCCAATCTTCGACACACGGGACGCGTCGACGCTGAACATCGACACGACGCCTGCCTCGCCAGCCACGAAGACCGTGTGCAATGCGGGATCGAACGCGATGACATCCGGCTCGCCGCCGACATCGAACGCCGAGACAACCTTCATCGAACGCATGTCGAGCACCAGCAGGCGCGCGTTGTCCTCACAGGCAATGAGCGCAAGGCGTAGTTCCGGGACAATCAGCAGTCCGTGATTGCCTTTCGCGCCAGGCAGATCGGTACGGGAGACAATCGTATTGGCTGCCGGATCGATCTCCACCAGTTGTCGCCTCGTCTGCACGTTGACAAAGATGTGTCGCGAAACCGGATCGTATTGCGAATTGCCCACTTCCCCGTCGAGCGGTATCGTCGCGATCCGCCGGTTGCCCGGGACATCAATTACTGTCTCGGTTTCTCCCGTCTCATCCGAGACGTAGAGCCTGCGCGCATCGGGCGCATACGACATGCCGTCCGGATAGATGCCGCCGGGCACCCGGGCAATTATTTTCAGCGTGCGCTCGTCGATTGCGACAACCTCGTTTGTGCCGGTCGCGGACGCATACACCCGGGACAGTTCCGGCACCACGAGCACGCCATGCACGGCGGAGATACCCGGTATGCGCGCAACAACGCGCGACGCGACTGTATCGAACACCACAACTTCGCTGTCACCCAGGTGAGCGATGAACAGCAGATGCCTGTCAGGGTCATAGCTTTCATAATCGAATCGTGACACTCGCCCAGGCAGTGGAACATCCTCGACGTGCTTCAGTGGCAGATTGCCAGTTACTGCGTCATCCGCTCCATGTGCGACGCAACCAGCGACGCTACCGGCCACAGTCAAGATTGCGAAAAGCATGCCGAAGAGCCGTGCGACGAAGCGACGGAGTGCGTTGGTGCGATTCACGACGATCCTCTATCTAACCTGATATGACGGGAAGCGGCGAGCACCGCGAGATCGTAGGCAATCTTGAGCACGCCACACGCTATCAGTGGTGCGCCGAGCCATCCGGCTCCCAGCAGCCCACCGGCGATTGTCGGCGCTACCGCCGCCGCAAGGCTGCGCGGCACCGCCGTAAAGCTCGCTGCCGCCGGTCGTTCGGGTGGTGTCACCACCGCCATTACATAGGCACTCCGGGTCGGCACATCGAGCTGCGACAGCGCACTGCGCACAAGCAAAAGGACCAGGGTCAGTGGTAGCGTCGGCGTGAAGGCGGCGGCGATCAGGCAGGCGCTTGACGGAATGTGTGTGAACACCATCGTGTTGAGCAGGCCGATCCTGCGGGCAATCGGTGCGGCGGCCAGTTGCGAGCCTGCACTGAGCAGCCCGGACCAGAAAAAGAACTGTCCTGCTGACGCGAGCGAAAGGCCAAAGCGCTGGATCAGCCACAGCGTGAGCAGCGAGTTCACGAGCAAACCTCCCGCAAACGCGTCGACGCTGAACAGCAGCGCGAGCCGCGTGACGATCGCGCGCGACGGGCCGAGCGGCGCCCGGGCAGTTGCCGCGTGCGCCGTACGCTTTGGTAGCCGGAGATACAGGAGGAAAACGACGAAGCCCGTGATTGCGTAGACGATGAACATCGCGCGCATGACGACGAGTGCGGAAAAGCCGGAATGGACTGCAACCCAGTCCGGTAATCCGGCGAGCAGCGCGCCTAGTGCAGCCGAAAGCCCACCCGCGAGGCTGTAGCGGGCGAAGAGCGCGGTTCGGACGTCGCCCCGCGCGGATTCGGCGAGACATGTGTGCTCAAGCGGCAGAAACAGGCTGACGTCACCCGAACTCGGGTTGAGCGTGCCGACAAACGCCACTACGAGCAGCGGCCAAAGTGACGACAGGAATCCAAACGCCAGGCCGGTTGCTGCCATCAGGGCCGCAGCGAAGAGCAGCAGCGCGCGCTGCGGGTAACGGCCACTCATCAAGCCGACAGCGATCGTCGCGACGGCAGAGCCCAGCAGTGTGGCGGTGCCGATCAGGCCAACCGTGAGCTTCCCGAAACCAAGCGACAGCAGATACGCGGGCAGCAGTACGGCAACGAAGCCGTCGCAGATCCCGCGCAGACTCCGTGCTACGAGCAGCAGCCACGCGCTCCGGTCCACGCCCGCCGGAGGAAGCAGGATTGAGAGTGGCGCCCGGGCAGCAGTCATTTCAGTACCCGCGTATTCGCCTCGACGTCGTGCCAGGCGCGTGCATTCACACCGTCGCGCGTGACGGCATCGCGGCTTGAAGTCTCATTGCAGCGTTATCCCAGTTGATGATGCTGAAAAGTTGGTTGACGTACTCATTGCGGCGGTTCTGATACTTCAGGTAGTAGGCATGCTCGAAAACGTCGAGAACCAGGATCGGCTGGATGCCCCACGCCGTGAGTTTCTGGTGGTTCTCGCACTGGAGGATCATGAGCTTTCCGGTCGCAGGCAGGTATCCAACGACGCCCCAGCCTGACGCTTCAGTGGCAATCGTCGCTGCCATGAGCTGGGTCCTGAACTTCTCGTATGAGCCGAAGTTGGTGTCGATCGCTTTTGCCAGATCGCCCTTCGGCTCGCCGCCCTTGCCCGATATGCTCGTCCAGTAGATGGTGTGGAGGATGTGGCTCGACAACTGAAAGGCCAGCTCCTTCGTATGAAACTTCACCAGCGCGAAATCGTTCGTTTCCCGCGCCTTGGCCAGCGCTTCTTCGGCCTTGTTTGCCGCAGCGGCGGCTGGCTTGTGGTGAAAGTTGTAATGGAGTTCAACCGTGCGGGCATCAATGGCCGGTTCGAGTGCGTCATAGGCGAATGGCAGCGGCGCCGCCGCATACTTGCCATCCGCATTGACGAGTCTGTCGACATAGCCGGGAACGCTGGCCGCGTGGACCATTTGCGCCCGGGACAGCATCATTCCTGCACCGACTGCGGCGGTATCGTGCAGAAAGGTACGTCGCGACTTCATATGCATTCCTCGCAGTTGTCCCGCACGCGGGTTACCAGGCGTACAGATGGAGAAGCGGATAGAGCACAAGGCCGATCAGGGCGGCTGCGACGACGATCACGGGCTCTGGAAGTTTCCTGAAGCGCCACAGCAGCAGCACGGCTGCGAGTGCGATCAGCGCGGTTGGCCAGTCGATGACCGAACGTCTGGCAATGACGACGACCGAACCGGTAATTGCCCCTACGGCAGCAGCCGTAATGCCATCGACAACCGCCTTCACAGCAGGCAGCCGCCCATACTTCTTGAAGTACGGTGCGGGCAACACAGTGAACAGGTAGCACGGCAGAAACGTTCCGAGCGCGGCAACGCAGGCACCGGCCAGTCCCGCAACCAGATAGCCGATGAAACCTACGGTGATGACAACCGGCCCCGGCGTAATCATCGCGACGGCGACCGCATCAACGAACTGTTTGTCGTTGAGCCAGTGGTGCTCGGTCACGACGCCGCCGTAGAGAAACGGCACGATCGCCAGACCCGAGCCGAACACGAACGCACCCGCCTTCGTGAAGAAAAGACCAATCTGGCCGAGCAGCGGGAGATCCAGTCCGCTGAAGACGCCAGCAAGTGCAGGCGCCTGCGTCGCGGCCAGTACGTTGAAACCGCCTTTACTGAGCCATCCGGGCGGCGACCGGCGCAGCCAGTTGACGACACCACCCGCGATAAAGAGCCAGGCGATTTCCGATTCCGTGGCGATCGTTACAACTGCGAGGATCAGGAAGATGATCCAGAGCAGCCGGTCTGCGCCGAGCGTCTTTGTTGTCAGCTTGTACGCGCTCATCGCGATGATGCCGACTACCGCCGCGCCTACGCCATAGAAAACCGCCTGCATCCACGACAGCCCACCGAAATGCGCGTAGGCCCAGCCTAGCGCGACGACCATCAGGAACGAAGGCAGCACGAAGGCGAGTCCCGCGACCGTCGCTCCCAAAAGGCGGTAGTGCACGAAGCCGAGATAGATGCCAAGCTGCGCGGCAAGCGGACCGGGCATCATCTGCGCCAGTGCCAGGCCTTCGCGATAGTCCTCCTCCGCAATCCAGCCGCGATGCTCGACCAGATCGCGGCGCATGTAGCCGACGAGCGCAACCGGTCCGCCAAAGCCAACCGTACCGAGCTTCAGCATATAGAGCGCCATCTGTCCGAGCGTGTAGCCCGGCACGTGTGCGGTCGTTGTGCTCATGGGCGTCGTCCTGAATCGCCACCTTTTTCGCTCGCCGCGAAGTGCGTGTACATCGAATCGAGCACTGGACTCATGGCATCGAGCAATTCATCGTCGCCGGCCGCGCGCTCCCGGGTACCGGCCATGACCGCTTCGAACCCGATGGCTTCCGGCACGCTTGCGCCGCCTACGTCGAGCGCGTGAACCATGGCGCCGAGGCGCACGAGTGCCGGGTCCCTGTCGAGGCCGAAGCTCGCCAGCAGTACTTCGAATGTGACGCGTTCTCCCACATGGGTAAAGACGGCGCCATCGAAATCGAAACCGAGTGCGTCCGCCGGGCAGACGTCCGGCGATGGCAGCCAGATGAAGCGCGCGTCGCGGTCGATGAAACGGCGAATCAGCCATGCGCTCGCCACACGGTCGACCCACATGCGCCTGCGGGTCGCCCAGGTCCTCCCCTGATAGTCCTCAACGGAAAGCGAGCGGATTGCGCGGTCTGCCGCGTGTGGCTCGCCGGGCGAGAGCACCGTGTCGACGTGCGCAACAAAATCCTGCCAGGCGGCCTCGGCGCGCGTTGCCGCCTCGCCCGGAAAGAAGTCGATGGCGACGATGGTCTCGTAGTCCTTGCGCAAGCGCCGCATCACCTTCGTCAGTTCCGCGGCGGACTGGCCCGAGACCGTCTTCCGGGCATCGGCGAGCGTGCGGATGAGGCCGTCGTACTCGTCAGCGCGATCAAACAGCGCGCGGAATTCGGCCTCCTGCAACGCGTCAAGACTAGGCGCGCGCAGCAGGTGGGCTGTGCCGCCGCTTTCGCCAATCGCGACCGAAAGCTCGCGCAGCACGCCCTCGCGCGCTTCCGTATAAGGCAAGAGGTAGATGCCGTCGCGCAGAACGGCGCAGCCCTTTGCCTTGAGTGCGCGCCAGAAGCGCATACGCGCCGTCGCATTCTCGGTGGGCAATGTCAGTACAAGGACCGACCAGGTCGATAATGATTTCATGTAGATTATGCTACTGCTGTGTAGCGTCATCTACAAGTTAACTTTTTATCCACCAAAATCCCGTTTGAACCGACGAATTCCTGGCCGGATGCCGCGTTCTTCTGCGCAATTTCGGTCCAGCGTCGAAGACCAGGAAGAGCGGTCACCATGAAACCGCCTGCGCGTGGGCGGCCCGACGCGATCCCTGGCATCCCGTCCACGATCGTTGTGTTGCTGGCAGGTTCCCTGACCGGATCCAATTCGTGACCCGGTTTGACCACGTATGCGTCTTCAGCTAGATCACATAGCGAACAAGATCAGCGCTGTGGTGCAGTGAGATGTGAATCGCAGCAGTCGTCAGAAATGTGACAAGCGCGACCACCCACAGCACGGGCGAACCTCGCGTGTCGCGGTCCCTGAGATGATGGGCGACGGAAAGAAACGCGATCCACGCCGTGCCGAGGCTTAGACCGGCCAGAATGTCGGAAAACCAGTGAACACCGAGGTACAGGCGGGAAATGGATATCAGTGCTATTACCGAACCACTTATCACGGCAATCCTGAACTGCGTGTGCTTGTGACGGCCGCGACAGACGAGGTACGTGAGGAAGCCATAGATGACAATGCTCAGTGTCGCGTGGCCACTGGGAAAGGAAAAGCTTTCAATACCTTCGTAGATAGACACCGGTCGTGACCGTTGCACAGCAAATTTGATTAATTTCACCGATGCTTCAGCCATCGCGATTGCGACAATCCAGTACCCGGCCGTCCGCCATTCGCGCCGAAGCAGGAGCACAGACAGCACGGTCAGAAAGACGGGAATCGTGACCGCAGCATCGCCAAGCTCCGAAACGGCCACCATCACGTGGCCAACAAGCGGAGTGCGAAGCCCCTGCAGCCCCTTGTGGAGCATCTGGTCGACGGTAACCAGGGGGTCCCCGCTGAGGATGTCTTCGAGAATACCGAGAAACAGCCAGATGCCGCCAAGTACAAGAATGACGGCCACCGCCAACTTCGTAAAACCCGTACGGCGAAGCACAAATCGCCACCCCTCTTTACCGCCAACCACAGCCCCAGGCTCCATATCCGAAAAGCGTCGCAACAACTTGCTGAAAAGCGTGCTCAGCGGCTTCATCGGGAACCTCCGGTAACCCGTGCTGGACACAACCTGCGGCACGCGTCGGTCGCCATGCCTCCGCCGGCCCGCGTTGTGAGAAGGTCAGGCCCAAGTGTCCGCTGGATCTGGCGCTCGGGACGTCCTGACGCTATATCAGCAACTTTACCTGCAATCTGGACGCAACCTTACGTGCATAAGCGCCGCGCACGCGAGATCGAGAGGCAACCGGACTTTCGCAACCGCGGCACGAGACAGTCTGCGGTAGCATCACCTCTCTTCCAGCCGGCGCGTGTTAATCGGATGTCCATGAAGGTACTCATTGTCGAAGACGACTCCGCGATCGCTGCAAACCTCTACGACTACCTTGAGGCAGGCGGTTACGAGGTCGACGTGGCCTCCAGTGGCAACGCGGGGCTGCAGATGGCGCTCGCCGACTCATGGGACGCCATTTTGCTCGATCTGTCACTGCCCGGCATGGACGGGCTCACGCTCTGCCGCAGGCTGCGAGAGGAGGCGGGCCGGGACACACCCGTGCTCATGCTGACCGCGCGCGACGCGCTCGACGACAAACTCGCGGGATTCGTGCATGGCGCCGATGATTACCTGGTCAAGCCGTTCTCCCTGAAGGAAGTAGGCGCGCGGCTTGGCGCCATGATCAAGCGCTATCGCGGCCATGTCGCCACCATGGAACTCCGGTTCGCGGATGTGCGCCTCGACCTGTCGACGATGACCGTCGAACGCGCCGGACGCCCGGTCAAGCTACCGCCCAAATGTCTACACCTGCTGCGTATACTGATGCAGTCGCCCCATCGCACCTTCACCCGCGCCGAGCTCGAGTCCGAAGTCTGGGGAGAAGAGCTGCCGGACAGCGACACGCTGCGCACGCACATCTATACGCTGCGCCGGGCGCTGTGTGGGCCCGGTGAAGCGGATGTGATTGAAACGCTGCATGGCGTCGGTTACCGGCTCGTGACGAGTGGTGATGATGCGAAATAGCCTGCGATTCAAGGTTGCGCTGGTCTTTTCGGTGCTGACCATTGCACTGCTGGTCGCCCAGGCGCTGGGCGTGCGAGCACTGGCCGAAGCGCAGGAAGAGAGACTGATCGCGGCGCTCATCCGCGACGACATGGCGAGTGTGCTCAAGAGCTACCAGGCCAATCCCGCGCTGCTGCCACCGTTCGACGTACGACTGAATGGCTATGTTTCGAGTGCGGACCGCGTGCCCATTGCCCTGCCCGAAACCGTCAGGACTTTGCCTTTCGGTACGCACGAAATCATTATCGACGACCGGGAGATCCACGTCGCCATTGCGTCCATGGGCACGGCACGCCTGTACCGGGTCTATAACTTCAATATCTACGAAAAGCATTTCAAGGAAGTCATCAACGCCCTGATGGGCGGCACCGGCATCTTTGCACTGCTGACGATCTGGCTGTCCTTTGGTCTTTCCGGACTGCTGGTGCGGCAGGTCGCGGGACTCGCCCGGCAGGTCAAGACATTGCGGCTGGGTGAATCGGCTGCGATCCATCCAGGCAAATACGACGAAACGGAACTCATCGGACTCGTGGAGGCGTTCAACGACTACCATCAGCGCATGGCCGACATGATGGCGCGCGAGAAGGAGTTCACGGGCAATGTCAGCCACGAGCTGCGCACACCGCTCACGACCATCAAGACAAGCTGCGAACTGCTCGAGCAGGATACGGCGATCCAGGGCAAATCGCGCGCACGTCTGCAGCAGATCGAGCGGGCAGCAGACAACATGCGCGAACTTGCCAACGCGCTGCTCATGCTTGCGCGGGAGGACTCGGCGCGCGAGGTCGAGCCGGTGGCCGTCGCGAAGATGATCGAAACCGCGTTGGCACCGTTTGCCGCCCGGCTCGAGCAAAAAGGACTCGAGTCGGTGAATGATATCGACGGCGAACTTCGTGTCGTGGCGAACCGCCCTGCGCTTGCGATCGTGCTATCCAACCTGATCGACAATGCCGTGCGGCATACCGACCACGGAAAGCTGCACTTTCGCTACGCCAACGGCTGGCTCTACATCGAGGACACGGGACCCGGTATTCCGGCGCATGCAATCCCGCATGTCTTTGACCGGTTCTACCAGGCACCATCGCCCGATACCCCGACGCCCGGGGTCGGGATCGGCCTGTCTATCGTCAGGAAGCTGTGCGAGCGCTACGGGTGGGCAATCGAGATTGGCAGTGAGCCCGGCAGAGGAACCAGCGTGTCGCTTCGGCTGCCGGCTGTGAGCCGGACCTGAGCCCGTCTCCCCCGGATCGGGTGGGCTCTTGACGAAAACTTCACAACCGGTGGCGTAATCTCCAGCCCGAAAGCCGCCCGCGTGGGCGGCCTATCGTCCGGGATGGAATGCCAGAATGCGCCGCGCGTTGTCGATTGTCTTCATCGTATTAACCGGCGTGGCCGGCTGTACGACCTATCATCCCCAGCCGATCGCCCCCGACCAGCTTGCCCGGCAATTCGAGCAGCGCTCGCTTGCGGGCGAGGAGCTGCATGCCTGGATCGCGCGCGAAGCTGGCCGTGATGTCGACCCGTGGCCGCCGGCCACCTGGAACCGCGAGCTGCTTACCCTCGCGGCCTTCTACTACAGCCCCGCCCTCGACCTGGCCCGTGCGCAATGGGGCACGGCCAAGGCCGGCATCGATGTCGCCAACGCGATTCCCAACCCGGTCCTGCAGTTGCCGTTCCAGTTCAATACGCCCAACCCGGGGCCCGGGGCGCCTTTCACCTGGGGTCCTTCGCTCGATATTCCGATCGAGACCGCGCACAAGCGCGGCTATCGCGTCGACCAGGCGAGCCACCTTTCTGAGGCTGCCCGGTTGAACATCATCACCGCAGCATGGACGGTCAGTGCGCAGGTCAGGGATGCCATGCTCGCCCTGTACGCCGCCCGTACGCGCATCGCCTTCCTGTCCACGAAGGCCGAAGCCCAGCGGCAGATCACGACCATGAGCCGCCACCGTCTCGCAGTCGGTCAGTATTCGCAGCCCGATGTCGATGCGGCGGTGCTTGCCGACACCCAGGCCCAGAGCGACCTGGCCGCCGCGCGCACTGCCGAAGAAGACGCGCGCGCGCAACTGGCCGCCGCCATCGGCGTGCCGGTCACCGCGCTCGACGGCGTGACGCTCGACCTGAGCGACTTCGGCACCGCTACCCCTGCGCCACCGGCGGCGGACGCGCAGCGTGCGGCGATCTTCCATCGCGCCGATCTGCGCGCCTCGCTGGCCGACTACGCCGCGGCCGAATCGGCGCTTCAGCTCGAGGTCGCGAAACAGTATCCGGACATCCATCTCGGTCCCGGCTACACCTACGACACCGGCACCAACAAGATCGGCTTTGGACTGGCCGGCATCACGTTGCCGATCTTCGACCAGAACCAGGGGGGGATCAAACAGGCCGAAGCGAGGCGCAAGGAAGCGGCGGTCCGCACCGGCGCGCTGCAGGACAAGATCATCGGCGACCTCGCGCACGCACTGGCGCGCTATCAGGCGAGCGGCGAGGCGCTGCAGATCTCCGACGCCCATCTGGCGAGCGCCCGTCGCCAGCTCGACAGCCAGGCGGCTGCATTCGCGAGCGGCAATGCGGACCGGCTGACCTACACGCAGGCGAAAGCCGACTATCAAACGAGCGAGACCGTCCATCTCGACGCAGAAGTCGCCGTCCAGCAGGCCGCCGGCGCACTCGAAGACGCGATGCAGGTACCCCTTGTCCACGAGACAACGCGCCCCACCCTCAGCGGGGGAACAACACGATGAAATACCGGCTGATCCTCCTTAGCGTTCTTTCGCTGGCCCTCTGCGCCGGCGCTGGCTGGTACATCATCAACCAGGCGTTCGACGACTCCGGTGCATCGACAGCCACCGCAGCACCGTCTGCGCCGCAGGCCGCTGTGCAGACGGTCAACGGCGAGACGGTCGTGGTCGTGAGCCCCGACGCGCAGCGCGCCGGCCACATCGAAGTCGCGCCGCTCGCGGCCGTCACGAGCCAGTCCGGCATCCGCGCGGATGCCATGGTCATCGATCTGCAACCGCTCTTCGATCTGCGCAACCGCCTCGCCAGCGCACGCGCCGACGTCGACACGTTCGCCGCACAGGCAGCCAGTTCACGCACGCAGTACGAGGGCAGCCGTACGCTCTTCGCCGACGACCGCAATGTTTCGCAGAAGACGCTCCAGGCCGCGCAGGCGACGATGCAGGGCGATGCGGCCAAACTGCAATCCGCCCGGGTCACACTGAACGGTCTTGATGGCACGATGCGGCAGCAGTTCGGCGAGGCACTCGCGAACGCGGCAGCGACACCGGCCTCGACGTTGTTCCAGCGTCTCCAGGCGGGTCAGTCGGTTGTGCTGCGTGTGACGTTGCCATCCAGCTTTGGCAGGACGCCGCCCGAGAGTATTGCGGTCGATACACCCAGCGGCTCCACGGTGCCCGCCCAGAGGCTTTCCGCTTCGCCCGTCGCCGATCCCGCCATACAGGGTACGCCATGGCTGTACGTCGCCGGCACCGCGCTGCCCGCGAACCTGCGCACGAGCGCGCGCGTGCCGACATCGAGCGAGGCCGTGTCCGGATTGCTGATCCCGGAGCAGGCGGTGGTGTGGTACGGCGGCCAGACCTGGGCATACGTGCGCACGGCGCACGACCGCTTCACGCGGCGCTACGTGGCAGCGACCAATGAAGGCAATCACGGTTTCATGGTGACGGCGGGCTTCCAGGCCGGCGACCAGATCGTGACACAGGGCGCGCAACTGCTGCTCTCCGAAGAGACCAGACCACAGGGCATCGGCACAGCCTGCAAGGATCCGCCCGAGTGTGACGACTGATCCCGCGACTGAGCCTCGCATGCCCCGCCCGGAACAACGCCCCACACAGCCTTATGCTTGACGCAATCATCCGCTTTTCGCTGCACTTTCGCGGCGTTATCTTCTCGCTGGCCGTCATGGTGGCTGGCTACGGGCTCTTTTCCCTCACGCGCGCGAAGCTCGACGTCTTTCCCGAGTTCGCACCGCCGATGAGCATCGTGCAGACGGCCGCGCCGGGCATGACGAGCGAACAGGTGGAGACCCTCGTGACACAGCCGGTTGAAAATGCCCTCGGCGGCATGACCGGCCTGCAGTCGATCCGCTCGCGGTCCATGCAGGGCCTCTCCTCGGTCACGCTCGTGTTCGACGACCATGCCAACGTGATGCAGGTCCGGCAGCTCGTCACCGAGCGCATCGCCGGACTCGCGGGCACGCTGCCGGCCGGTGTCTCGGCACCCCAGCTCCTGCCGCTCACGACGACGACGAGCGTCGTGCGCACCATCGGCCTGACGTCGAAGACGCGCTCGCTTGCGGACCTCTACGACATCGCGCAGTGGACCGTCAAACCGCCGTTGCTGGGTACGCGAGGCGTGGCCGATGTAATCGTGTTCGGCGGTCAGACGCGCCAGATGCAGATCCAGGTCGATCCCGCCAGGCTGATGCGTCACGGCCTGTCGGTCCAGGATGTGATTGCCGCGGCGCGCCAGGCCACAGGCGTGCGCGGCGCCGGGTTCATCGAGAACAGCAATCAGCGCATCGCCGTGAACGCCGATGGCCAGATCGCGACGCCACCCAAACTCGCGGGTGTCGTGCTGCGTTCCAGCAACGGCGCAGCCGTGCGCCTTGGCGACGTTGCCTGCGTGACCTGGGGTAATGCACCTGCCGTCGGCGCAGCATCGATCATGGGCAAGCCCGGCGTGATGGTCGTAATGGAAAGCCAGTACGGGACCAACACGATGGCCGTGACGCGCGACATCGAAAAGACGCTCGCCGGGCTTGCGCCGGTGCTCGCCCGTCAGGGCGTGGACGTGAACACGAACGTCTTCCGGCCCGCCAACTTCATCGAGGCCTCCGTCGGTCACCTGCGCATGTCGCTTATCGTCGGCGCCTTGCTGGTCGTCGCGGTGCTGTTCCTGTTTCTGCTCAACGTGCGCACCGCCGTGATCTCTGCCGTGGCAATTCCTGTGTCTCTGCTGGTCGCGATCATCGTGCTCACGTCGTTCGGCGTCAGCCTCAACACGATGACCCTGGGCGGCCTCGCCATCGCCCTGGGCGAGGTGGTCGACGATGCGATCATCGACGTCGAGAACATCTACCGCCGCCTGCGTGAGAATCGCATGCTGGCCCAGCCGCTTCCCGCATTTCGCGTCGTGCTGCGCGCCTCGCTCGAAGTGCGCAGTGCCGTGGTCTTCGCCACCTTCATCGTGATGCTGATCTTCCTGCCCGTGCTCACGCTCACGGGTATCGGTGGACGGCTCTTTGCCCCGCTGGGCATCGCCTACATTTTCGCCGTGCTCGCGTCGCTGGGCGTCGCGCTCACGCTCACGCCCGCGATGGCACTCTCCCTCCTGGCGAGGGGTCCGTTGCCCGAGCGGGAGCCGCGCCTGATCGGGCGCCTCAAGACACGTTACATCGCGCTGCTGACAAAGGTCGAGCAACACGTGAAGGGCGTTATGGTCATCGTCGCGGTGATGTGCGCCGCGGCGCTTGCGTCCCTGCCGTTCATGGGCGGGAGCTTCATTCCGCAACTGCGCGAAGGCCACTACACCGTTCACATGGGGCTCGCGCCGGGCACCTCGCTTGTCGAATCGATGCGCATCGGCACCCAGGTCTCGCAGGCGCTGTTGCAGGTGCCGGGCGTGCGGCTCGTGGCGCAGCGCGCCGGCCGCGCGAACGGTGTGGTCGACCCGACCGGCGTGCAGCTCTCGGAATTCGAAGTCGACTTGAAGCCGATGGACGCATCGGGCCAGATCTGGGCGCTCTACCGGATTCGCCAGGCGCTGGCGCGCTTTCCGGGCCTCTCCACTTCGGTCAACACGTTTCTCGAGGAGCGCATCGACGAAACCATTTCGGGGACGACAGCCCCCGTGGTCGTGAGTGTCTTCGGCAACAATCTCGACGTCATCGATCGCACGGCGCAGCAGATCGCCCGGCTCATCGGTACGATCCACGGTGTCGCCAGCGTGCGGGTGGACTCTCCCCCCGGGATTCCCGAACTTGACGTGAGGCTCAATCCCGACGCACTGAGCCGCTGGGGCTTTCGCCCGGTCGAAGTGCTCGATGCGATTCAGGCCGCCTACGCCGGCGTGACCGTCTCGCAGATTTACGAGGGCAGCCGCACCTACGACGTCGCCGTCGTGCTCGACCTGGCACAGCGCAGGTCGATCGGCGACGTGGGCAAGCTCATGGTGCGCAACGCCGACGGCTTTGCCGTGCCGCTCTCCACGCTGGCGACGATCCGGCAGGTCGCCGGCCGCTACCAGATCACTCACGACGGCGGCCAGCGCGTGCAGACGGTATCGGTCAATCTCGGCAGCCGGCCGGTCAGCAACTTCGTGAAGGAGGCACAGGCGCGTGTGAATCGCGAGATCAGGATGCCTTCGGGTACGTATGCCGTTTTCAGCGGCGAGAGCGAAGCGCGCGCGCAATCGCAGCGAGACCTGCTCGCGTACGGCGGGATTGCGCTGGTGGGCATCGCATTGCTGCTGTTCATGGCGTTGAAGAACCGGCGCGCCGTGCTGCTGGTGCTGATCAACCTCCCCTTCGCGCTGGTGGGCGGAGTCCTGGGCGTGGTCCTCAGCGGCGGGAACCTGTCACTTGGCAGCATGGTGGGCTTCGTCACGCTGCTCGGCATTTCGCTGCGCAATTCGATCATGCTGATCAGCCACTACGAGCATCTGGTGCATACCGACGGCCTGGCCTGGGACACGGACACCGCCGTGCGTGGCGCCTCGGAACGGCTGGTGCCGATCCTCATGACTGCATTGGTCACTGCGCTCGCGCTGGCGCCGCTCGCTGCGACGAGTGGCGCGCCGGGCAACGAAATTGAAGGGCCGATGGCCATCGTCATTCTTGGCGGGCTCATCACCTCGACCGCGCTGAACCTGATCGTGCTGCCCACGCTGGCGTTGCGTTACGGGCGCTTCGCGCGCGAGGAAGTCGCCGAACCGGGGACAGCGAATGGGTGAGCCGGGTAAAAGGCGGTTGCTGGGCGAGAAGAACCTGCACCTGCTGTTCGAGTTGACCCTCGGGTTCAAGGCCGTCTTCGCGCTTGCAGAAATTGTCGCCGGCGTCGCCACATACCTTGTGCCGCAGCGGTATTTTCTCGCGCTTGTGCTGTGGGTCACCCGGGATGAGTTCGCCGAAGACCCGCACGATCTGGTGGCGAATATTCTGCTTCACACGGTGCAACACCTGTCCGTCGATGCCCAGAGATTCGCCGGGATTTACCTGCTTGCACACGGTGTGGTGAAGCTCTGGCTCGTGGCCGGCTTGTTGCGTGAGAGACTCTGGTACTTCCCTGTCTCGATTGTCGTCTTCGCGCTGTTCATTGCCTACCAGGCCTACCGCTTCACGTACACCCATTCGGTCTGGTTGTTGCTGGTAACGGCATTGGACGTCGTCGTCATCGCCCTCACATGGCACGAGTACCGGTATCTTCGAGACAACCGCAAGATCACCATCCCGGGTTCGTGACGGGGGCCACGCCCGGAATAGGCCTGCCACCGTCCACGTTTACTGCACATATCGTGCGCCGCAGAGAGCATTCATGTCCTCGCACAGGAAGGGGCATTTGCGCACTCAAAATATCGCGCTCGGCAATCGCCCGACGCGAGGCACGCACGATATGTCGGTACAAAGGAGGGGACCATGTATGCCACTTGCAGATTCACTATCCTCGCCGGTGTGATCACGCTCGGGATGACATCGCATGCAAGCTGGGCGGAGCAAACCGTCAACGCGACATTGCTATCGAACTCGATCCAGCTCGGAACGCACAACGTGAGGGCGGGCCGCATCACACTTGAAGTCAGGAATGCTGCGGACAACAACATGGAACACGAACTCGTTGTACTCAAGACAGATCTCTCGGACGATGCACTCCCCGTCAGTAAGGGAGAGGTGCTTGAGCGCAGGCTGAACAAGATTGGCGAAGTCGAAGATATCGCCCCGGGCAAGAGCAAGCGCGTTTCATTCAGACTTGCGCCGGGACACTACGCGCTGATCTGCAACAAGCCGGGACACTATGCAGCGGGAATGCATACGGAGCTTGTCGTGACGCCGTAGGTTGATGCCAACGCAGTTCGACTGTACTCGGCGGAAAGAGCAGCAAAAGTGCTGCTCGAACACGAGCATCCAAGACGCTTCGAGTGTCCTGTGATGCCACGCAGGGCACTCATTTGGCGATGCCTCGGCCATCTATGACGCGGGTTTGGCTTTGCGCGGAAAAATCAAGGACATGCGATTTACAGATGGTTACAGCGGAGACTGCGCGCTATCACCTGGCTCTTCGATTCTCACCTAGGCTATCGATATAAGACACGCGGTCCCTGCGAGGCGGCATAACCTGACTGAAGAGACGAGGATCATGAATCGCACAATGGTGTTTTCTGCACTTGGCGTCTGCGCTGCATGCTTTTCTGCTGCTGCATCAGCGCACGCCGATGTCAGCGTCTTTCTCGGTGCTCCGGTCGGTGTGTACCAGGCCCCGCCACCGGTAGTCTACGAATCGCCCCCGATCGTCTATGCGCCCACATACGGATACGGATATTCGGGCGACAACTGGGAGCGACGTCGCTGGCATGATAACGGCCGTCATCGTGGGTGGTACAAACATCACCATGGGGATGACGACGAGCAGTAATCGCCCCATCCACGTGGGTACAGGTGCAGAATTGCGACCACGGTGATTGGCAACGCGCCGCCGTGTCGGACGGCGTAAACAGGCAAGCGTGCACCACGAAGCCCGATGCAAGGGACGCTGTATCAGGCGTCACAGCGACACCTCTTCCTCGAAGTAAAGGGGCTGTGCCGGACGAACGTCCACTGGCACGTGCGCTGCCTTTCCGTGGCACGAATGCGAAAATCACCTGAGCAAATCCTGTTTTCAATCACCGCGGAATATAGGCGCATTTAGAACGTTTTCTCGGTGTCCTCAGTACGTTACGAGGCCGTGATGAAGATTCGACAGAATCTCTCTGAATCAATGGGCTCGCTGGCACCCGAACTGACGCCTACCTGTCGGTACGGCGACGTCACGTCTTTTGTGGGCGGCCTGGCGCATGCGCTTGCTGCTCGCGGGGGGTAGCCCCACAGCGCCATCTCGTTGGCAGCATCGAGTTAGCACGATGAGCGACGATCCTGATCCCGGTACAGCGTCAGGCTTCGGCGAACCGGAGCTGCGTGCGCTATCGGCATTCGTCGATGGTGAGTTGACGGCAGCAGAACACCAGGCACTCGGAGCACGGTTGGTCGCCAACCGGCGTGCTGCAAGCCTCGTCGCCTGCTATCGCGCGCAGCGGGCAGCCTTGCGCGTACTGTGCGCGGATCTTGACGCACAAACGACCACGTCGTACGTGCTGCTGCGCGCGCGCACGTCCTGGTGGCGTCGCACGGCGCTCGCCGTCAGCTCGCTCGCCGCTGGCGCTGCCCTCGCAGGGCTCGGCGGCGTGATTACAACGCCTGTTGCGCCGCAATCTGCGCAGATGGAATTTGCCGAGCAAGCCGACCTCGCTTACGTGGTCTACGCGCCCGAGCGCCGTCATCCGGTTGAGGTGACCGCCGCGCGCAAGGGGGCGCTCTTCGACTGGCTCTCGCAGCGCCTGAATCGTCCGCTCTCAGCACCGTCGCTACAGGAGTACGGTTATGCGCTGCTGGGGGGGCGCCTTTTGCCGGGCATAGCCGGGCCAGCCGCGCAATTCATGTACGAGAACGGGGCCGGCGCGCGGCTGACGCTTTACGTGAGCCCGGCCTCACAACGCGAAATTCCGATCCAGCTCCTGCGCGAAGGCAATCGCCGCACATTCAGTTGGGCAAACGACCACATCGGTTACGCGCTCTCCGGGCAGCTGGCTGAGGGACAATTGGGAACGATAGCTGTCGACGTCTGCAGCGAGCTAGGCGGGCATCCCGAAAAGTGGAGGTAAAGCGTACTGGATCGTAACCCCTTCCGTCGACGTGGCATCGCCATGTGTCGCCTTAAATCACCCGCAACGGTAATCGCGAAAATCGTTCGCAGCGACCTTGGCCACACCGAGTGCCCCGATCCGGTAGCGGAATATTTCGAAGTCAACCTACGTTCTTATAGCGGAGCCGAAATGCAGATGCGATCTCGTCAGGTTCTCGAGGAGAAACATCATGATAGATATCATGCTGCGCTCGTGCTCGCCGCCACCACACTTGGCAGTGCTCCGCTGAACACCCGTGCCGACGAGACACGGTGAGTCCATCGTTTTTCGCTCGCGACAGGCAATTTGCGCGACAGCCGAAAGGGAGGCCACATGTCACTCATCGTCGCAGCACGCTTTACGACATTCCCCGCAGCTGAAGACGCGGCACAACGGGTCATCACTGCCGGTTTCGTCGAGGAGGACGTCACACTGTTTTTCGTCAATCCGTCCGGCCAGCACGGATTCGAAAGCACCAGCGACGCAAACGCGAGGGAGGCGCCGGAGGGTGCCGAGATAGGCGTCACGATTGGCGCAGTGGTTGGCGCCCTGGCCGGCGTCGGTATCTTCGTAGTGTTTTCGCCGCCGCTTATAGTTTCGCTGATCGCGATTGGGGTGAGTGCGTATGTCGGCTCATTGGTCGGCGCGATGGCGCGCACGCGTGAAGCCAGCAACGAAGAAACCCGCGAATCCGGCGTGCTGGTGGCCGTACACGTGACGCCGGACAGCCAGTTGGACGCCGCACGGGTTCTGCGCGATGCGGGAGGCGCGGCGATCGAACGCGCGACCGGCCGCTGGCAACAAGGGCGGTGGGCCGACTTCGATCCGCTCAAGCAGCCTGTGCCGCTCAACGAATTCAGTGCGAAGCACGCCTGATTTAAAGGAGTTTTTCGCTGAGAGTTTCTCCGAGTCAATCAGGAGACAAATTGTGCAACTTCACATGGATTCCCATCATTTCACCCACGGCCAGCTCGACAGGCGGGCCGCCGTGCTGGCAGGCGTCATCGCCGGCACTGTGTTCCTGGTGTTAGGAGTCGTCCTGATGGCACTGACGGCTGGTGGCAGTCTGCTGGAGCCCCCACGCATGGTCGCCGCGATCATTCTGGGACGAGGCGCATTGCAATCGCCGCAAGCATTCTCGCTTGGCATCGTGCTCGCGGCCTTTGTCGTGCATTTTGCCCTTGCCATCGCATTCGCGCTTGTCCTCGGTCTGATCATGACGTCATTCAACCTTGACTCAAGCATGGGGATGGCTTCACTGGCGGGTTGCGCATTCGCTGTAGCCGTATACCTGATCAACTTCTACGGCATGACACGGCTTTCTCCGTGGTTCGCAGAAGCGCGCAACTTGGCGAGCGTGATCGTTCACATCGTCTTCGGTATCGTGGCAGCGAACCTGTACATGAGACTGGAACGCAACACATCGCGCAGGGCCAAGGCGGTCGCGGGCGGTCCGTCGTAGTCCGGTGCCGTGCTGATCGACGATCAGACTTTGGAATCCGGCGTGCAACGCAAACGGAGCGAAGCCCTACGGACACAGTGTGCCCGTTTCCGCCCACGCGGTGCGGGCCGATGGCCGGGTTGCCTCCGGGTCGACGGACCACACGATCAGGCTGTGGAAACCAGCCAATGGCGCGTGCGAAGCGACGCTCGAAGGGCACACCAGCGAGATCCCCGCGCTTGCCATGCGGGCCGACGGGCGGCGAAGCTCGCTGCGACCGTTTCCAGGAATGGTGCTCGGTCCGCATGTATTGCTCCCTCAGTGGTTGCGTGGAAATGGCCGCTCAGGAATTGAAAGCCGCCGCCTACGGCTCTGCAGGTCGAAAGGCAGCTCAGGGTCGGTTATGCCTGTTGCATGAGATGCGGGCGGGGGCGAGCGACGTGCTGGTCGTGGGACGCAGTCCGGCCAGAAGCCGGCATTCGCGAACGGCGGCTCTTGGCATACGCGAATTTCCGTCAGCAAACCCGCGCTGTTTGTTTGATGACAGATTTTTCCATGTGCTGCACACTCGGGACCGGCGTGCGCGCCGACTAATGACGAATCCGGGAGTCTCTCTATGTTCGATTTGTTCGAAGGCAGCTCAGAACGCGAGCGTTCGCTTCTCCGACAGCAGATTCACGAACTCTCGAATCTCGACTCGGTCCCCCAAGACAGACGCGACGTGCCTTGGCAGGCCAGACGCGACGTCGCGTTGTCTCTTGCGCGGGACGTCATGAAGCGCGTCTTGCCGCCCGATTCGACTCTGTACGCGACGTATGCGAAGGCGGTCGTGACACCGACTGACCTGCCCCCGCGCGAAAACGGCATCGACCCGTATGAATTGGAAATGTACAGGTTGGCGTTGGAAAAAGTGGCGTGGGACTCGATTTGCAAGTCAGCAGGAGACCTGCCCTCCACACGCAGTCCGTATTCCGAGGTTGAGCGTGCGCTGCCCGAGATAGTGTATCGACACCCGGTATTCAAAATTATTGTTTCTGCGCTGGTCGCATTGGTCGTCTTCGCGTGCATCGGCGTGTTTAAGTTTTATGGCCTATCGTTCGATCTCAATGAGCAAATGCAAAAGAAGCAGCAAGCGCTCAACGCCGAATTCGCCAAACAGAAGACTGACATCGAAAGCGTTCTCGACGCTAGGCGCAAGGAGAGCGACGCCCTCACGAGTCAACTCAAGACGCTTGGAACAAAGGCGACGGATGTTGGCAATCAACTCGATCAGTTGCAGGTTTCTGCACAGCGCACGCTATCAAAGTTTACTGCTGACGCATCCGGCGCTATGAGCCTCGAAGCCGACAAGAGCTTAACGAAATTGCGGACCGCGCTTGACGACGCGCAATCGGAAGCGATTAAGAAGACCACTGCTGCTGGCGACAGGCGCGTACAAGACATCATGGCGCTCGATGGCGGAGACTCTTTTCGCAGAGCCGTCCATGAGTTCGAACAGCGTGCGATCTCGGCAAACATGGAAATGAGCAAGCTGGAGGACCGTCAGAAGGTGATTGAGGGACGCCAGTTGATACTCGGAAAGGCAACCAAATTGCTCGACGACCCTTCTCCTCGCTTGATTGACAGACTGTCCGCCTACTTCGGCGAAGCACTGTGGGTCGTCTGGGGCACTGGTGCTGCGCTTACACTCGCCTTGTTGACGCTCGCCACGCTGTTCACCATCGCAATCTTCAAGAAAAATTAGGGTTTGATTTACGCACGCTCCGGAACGGCTAAAGCAAATCCGGCAACCCGAACAGTGACCGGTTTGCGGCGGCGAAATTGAAGTCGCGACTGGCTCTTCAGGGTCGAACCGGGCCCGAAGATCAGTGGCAGAGTCCGTCGGGCCAGAAACTGCAGCTCAACAACTTGCCCGGATTAGTCTTGTTTCGGTAATACTGACTGTCGTGACAGATTGCTACATCCCCCTTTGCGGCCGACACCTGTTCGGAGTATTCACGATGACCACAGACGCATACAATCTTGGGCCAATCACAATTGGCGGCGTGACAGTTCGCTATCTCATAGACGGATCCGCCACGAAGGGCATGGGCGTATTCGAGTTGACGGTCGCGCCGGGAGCAAACGTTCCGCCGCCTCATAGTCACACCCACAATGAAGAATGCGTGTACGCCCTGGAGGGGCTCATCCGCTATTCCGTTGACGGTGTTGTGAGGGACCTGGCACCGGGTGAGTGGATGCATACCCCCAAGGGCTCCGTCCATTCGTTTAGCAACCCTCATCAAACCACTGCCAAGGCACTTGTCGTCCTTACCCCGGACGTGGGTGCGCAGTACTTTCTGGATATACAAGCGGTAGTGAATGCCGGCGGGCCGCCAGACCGCCAGAAGTTGTTGGCGGTCATGTCCGACTACGGGCTCGTTCCTGCCGCTCCAATTCCATCGGTCGCCCAACAATCGGTTCAAGGCGATGTGCCCGCTTCGCAAGGACGCCTCTTAACTTAAGCGTTGAATGTCCGCTTTCGGCTTCGTCGAAAGGCAGCTTCGGGTCGGGTACTGCCGAATGTCTGGACTTCGTCAAACGCTGAACTCCTATACCTTTTCCCAAATCCGGCGCAAGCCGCCGACGAACGACCCTGGCGAAGTGTGCCCACACGTCGTCAACGCTTACGTCGGGGGAAACAGATCAGAAAACCGCATCCGTTGGCATTGCTCGCCAGACCGCCAGACGGCGACGTGACCTGCCCGAGGAAAAGCCCCATGTCGAACGTGCCGTCGCCGAAGTCCGGCGCCGGCGATTGAGCGCCCGTTGGCGGCGACCCACCGCAAAGTGACGAACCGGGCCAAGTGTCGATATCTCCCCCTGTCTAACAGCCCACCTGCAGTCAATGTATGAGCCAGGAGGCGGCTCCAGAAGAACCCGGCTAAGGATCTGCTAAGTCTGAGCGATCAGACTGCAGGTCCGTCACCCGATTTCTGAGGAGTCGCCGTATGACATACACATCCGATCGACCGGCGACACGCTGGCTCAACAAGGTTCCCGCGATCACTTTCGCGTTCTGGATCATCAAGATCATGTCGACCACGGTCGGCGAGACTGGTGCCGACTTTCTCGCGGTCAACGCGGGATGGGGACAAGGCGCAACGCGCGCGCTGATGACGTCGCTGCTTGCGATCGCGCTCATCCTGCAGATGCGCACGCGCAGGTAGCCGCGCGCGCGTCGAGAGCGCCGAGTGACCGTCACGTTTCCCGTCTCCGTCAGTCCGTACTCGGGGTGTCGTCAAGACTCGGAAGTTTAAATTGACCCGGGCGGCGAGCGCTGATGGTCGCAAAGCCACGGACTTGATGAGCGGCCAATCCGCGATCTGACGTCCTCGAACAGGGAGCCGGGAAGTAACTGTGTCATGGATGAAGCCAGTATGGGTGCCTTGGGTCGGCACACACGGCACGTTACCGGGAAACGCCGTCCGGGCGGAACACCCCGGTCCGCGGCCGCCGGATTCTCTCCGCGGCGGAGAGAATTCACGGCCACCACCACCGGTCACTCCGCACTCGCGCCATCCTGATCAGAAAAGGCCGCCCTGCCGCGTGTCCCGCACCGGGGACAGCGACGCCCGGGCGCGCCGGGCCGCCGCACGTTCGCGACCAGTTCCGCCCCTCGCCGCTCAGGAAGCCCGTCTCGCTGCCCAGCGTCAGGCCATCGGATCGATACGAGCCCGACACGTCAGGAGGTACACCACTCCCGCAGTTACCCCAGTTGCTGAAGACGGGGTTTTGCACCGTCTGCCTCTGTTGGGAGGTTGGGCGGCGCAAGACCGTTAGTCGCATTTATCGGCCGGACGACCATCGTGGTTGGCAGCAGACGGGATTTGACAGTTGGCCCGGTAATGTTGAACGTCCCGCCCGGTGACAGGGCGTGGCGCTATCTGTCAAAGGCATCGCCCGGTCAGCTTTGTCGGCTAACCGGCTCAAGCTGCGCTCCCCCTTTTATCAGCGGTCCTTGGCTCAAGCGGGAGCCGTAGCTGACGAGCGCGTGCCTTCTCCGGCAGGTTCTGCCGTAACCCCTCCCTCGCGAGATTTTCGCAACGGCCATCTTAGTTGCGCACACAACATCGTCGGTCATCGCCGCCGCCACAACTCGTTCCATCAGACGACGCATGAGCATTCACGTGATCAGCCGGCGATAGGTAGGCGTTGAGCTGACGCACAAGGACCTGCTGGTCGCCGCGTCTCTCGAGCAGGATTGCCAGATTGTGGCGCGCATGTGCGCATAATGTATCCCGCTCGAGGCAACGCCTGTAACTGCGGCGAGCACCGGCATGCCCTTGCAATCCGCGTGTTTCTGGAAGAACAGCGTTCCGGCTATGCCGTCTGGTGCGCGGACCATCGCGATAGGTCGAGACAGCAGATGCGGCAGCATCCACTCGGCGGCACTCGCGTAGTAGCTCACGAGGCCGGCCTTTGTGACGCCGGTCAGCGGGTCGATGATCCGCTCCGCGTGGGTGATTATCTGTATTAGCAGGGACTCGATCAGGTGCCTGCGTCTTTCCGCCTTCCAAGACCGCACTGCGCTGCGCGCTCTGACAAAAGGTACAGATTACGTAACATTTGATACACATGATCGGGGCGAGACACGGTACCTCGCCAATTTCGCTCCCTACTAACGTTCTTTGTTGATTCCAGTGTCTCCGCGCCGTGAAACATAATGGGTCATTTCGGCGCAAATGCCCACTGCACAAGGCTTTTGACGTCATTAGTTTTTGCTCACGCATGTTTCACGCGGGCATCTGATGTGCGTGTGCCGGACGCTTTGGGATATCGCTATTAGTCTTCCGGTCCGGACCATCGAAATGGTCTGCGCCCTAGAAATCAAACCTGTTGACCATACACCTCCTTACGCCTTCGCGAGTGAGGAGTCGTGGGCCTCGTTCGGTTCGACTACCGGCCATGCATCTTCCGGCGCGTCCGCCTTCGCTCCTACCTAGCAGCAGTTCATTACGCTGTAAGTCGTCTATCAAACGTTTGTCGCACAAACTGTTAGTTGCATTTTCTGTCGCTCCGGAGCCTCTGGTCACCGACATTTGAGCTTGGCGACCAGCCATCCTGACTCTTCGCACGTGCGTCAGAACGATTGCCAATGTCGTCGTGAAGGTTCGCGTCCACGCGCAACCTCAAGCTTCGAACTAGTCGATTTACTGAAGTGCACGTTGCTCGTGAATCGTTCGCTAACCATTGGGCGTATCTTCCGTTACGCACAAGATGACCGATGCGAACTACTCGCTCTTCTTCTCAGTGGTCGCGTGAGTCCTGCTGCGGTTTTATAAGCTTGCAGCCTAGAGGGGGAAAATGGCTGAAAGCCAAATGGTCGCCAGCGACCTTGAACACAGGTGGCGTGGCGTCCGCCTATCAAAAAATGCCAGACACAACTTGCAGAGCTTCTAATCTAGAGCTTGGCCGCCGACTCAACGAACGAGTGCTGAAACCGCCTTGATCCTAGAACGCGACGGTGCCTGAGGCCGGACTCGAACCGGCAAGCCATCGGATCTTGGGCAGCCGGTTCGCCTGTTCGCAGTAGCTGATCAAATAGAGATGCTCGCGGTAGCCATCCAAGTGCCTCAAAAACCAAGACGTATCACTAACAAATCCAGCCGATGATGTGATCAACCCCTAAGCCAGGGCTGGCTGGGAGACCGCTCTATGACGGCGACTCGCGGCGCCCGAGGGTTTCGCTACCGGGGGCCTGGACCAACGGCCCGGGGACAATGCCACGCATGCGCGCCGCAGCGGAGCGTCTGCAGCCAATCGCCGCGCTCGGCGCGTAACTGTCCGTGGTGCTAAAGCACCGATTACTGATGACGGCACCCCGAGGTGGCTCGCCGGTCACCGCAATGGCGATGCGGTGATGTTCGACGCGCTCACAGAGCTTGACAACAAAGTTCCCACCCGCGCATCGGCATCCTGATGACTCCGCTCAGGTCCAGCTGGCGTCTGGTAAGGCGACCGCTGGCTGCAAGCGACCGAAGCGAATCAGCGTATCAGTGTGTGACACTGTATAGCGATTTCCGGATCCCACTAGCGACACCACTAGGGCGGTCTACATCAATGCAGACATTACGCCTTTGCCGGCGGGGGTCCTGTGATTATCTATCCGCGCTGGCAGCAAGCTGGGGCCCGGTACCGGTAAAACCCGGAGTTGATCCCGGGGCCTGCTCGCAAACCCCGGGATGAACTCCGGGTTTCCAGGGAAGTAACGAAAAATCTCCGGGTTGATGTCCGACTTCTTTTGCCGCGCGGACCGTACGGTTTTTCCACGCGGCGCGCCACAGCCGGAGAGTAGACCACGTGTGTGTCTCCAATGGAGACACACCGTCGAATCCACGTGCTTTATCAACTGCACGATCCATCGCGGGACATGACACACGCCGTGGCCACGACTCCTTCACCCGACAGGGAGCCCCCACCCGCGCGGTTGTCGTCCGCTCATGCATACCGGCTTTGTTCTGTGATCGACTTCGTGTCTCCAATGGAGACACCCCCAACGAGCGCCGAGAAATGCCGCGAATCAGGCGACGAGGTGTCAGCCCGTTCGCGACAACCTTCTGCTCCTCAGGCGCCCTGTGTCTCTAATGGAGACACTTCCATGTAAGAAAGCGGAAACGATATTGCTGCTCGTTGCATTCAGACGTTGCGGCCTATCACACGATGTTTCTCCACCAGAAGCGCAAGCGCCTTGAAATGTCATGAAGCGCGCGACAAGCTGCCCGTCCGCGGCACCTTGTGCCAGTCGAGGGCCCTGTGTCTCCAATGGAGACAGCTGTACCAGCGCCACGGCCACCGAGTCCTTTCGCCGACAACGTTGATGCCGAATCGAGGCTGTCGAGAATTCAAAATAATCCTCAGATAAGGATCGCAGGCTACGAGAACAGTTCACATTGCGCAGCGCATGCAAGGAGGCCCGGTGCCTTCTGCGCGACAGAACTCGCAGGCGAAAAAAAAGCCCGACACGTCGGGCTTTCTTTCTTGCGAATCGCCAGCAGGTTAGGATGCGGTGGCAAACAGTTGGGTGATCAGTTCACGAATCTGCTTTTCCTTTTCGTCAGTCAGCATCCCGGCCCTGATCTTCACAGTGAGCCCGACAGAGTCTTTTGTGATCGAGCCGGCCTGATTTCCTCCGGCGAAAATCTTGTCGATGCTGCGATCGCTGACATTCCCGGCCACCTTTCCATCATCGTCAATAGCCTGCTTGATCGCTCTAGCCAGCTTCGTTTGATCCAAATCTCCGGCAACGACTCTAGTCCATACTTCCCTCGCAACCTCAAATGCTCGCGGCTCCTGCTCACGAAGAGCAGAGACCACATTTTGCGCAGCATGCGCTCCAAGCAAGCGAGGCTGAACATCCAGGTCCCTAATCACGAAGTCTGGTAGTTCCGCAAATGCCAAGTAACGATAGAGTTCAGAGCGCGAGATCCCTAACGCTTCGGCCATCCGCTTACGGTTAGGAAATTCCTTTTCCGTTCGGCGGATCGAGCGAGAAATCTCGTAATCCGACAAGTCCTCTCGCGCGACGTTCTCGACGAGAGCAAGCATAGCCATCTCTTCGTCCGACAACTCAACCACCAACCCCTTGATGGTCTCTTTCCCGATCATCTTGTGAGCGCGCCAGCGTCGCTCACCTGCAACTATTTGATAGCCCGGGCCGTTCCGACGAATAACAATCGGTTGAACAAGTCCCGCTTCCCGAATCGATTCGGCCAGCTGCGTGAGCTTACCCTCAGCGAAAACTTGCCGAGGCTGCCAAGGATTTGGGACTATGTCGCTGACATTGAACTCGGATGCCGTCCCTGCCTTTTCCAGTTCCGTTATTCGCTTTTGAGCTTGAGCAAGGGCACCAGCCATTCCGGGTGCGGTGAGCGGAGCCTTGTTCTTTTCCTGCTGTGCCTCGAGCTGGATATCTTTCGCTGCCCGAACATCTGCAGTCTTAGCCATCATACGATCACGCAGGCTACTCATTGTCCCGCCCTCCACTGTGCAACGTACTGGTCATCGATCCACTTGCAGTAATCCATAAGCGGCTGTTTTACCCGAGCAAGGGTTTTCGCAACCGTGTCCGCGCGTGACAAATCGAACACCGTCGAAAAAGCAAGCGCCCCATTGCTCATAACTGAACTCGCCGGAATCTCCGTAGTGTGAAGCCAGTCGCCGTAAGCTCGTTGCGACCACGATCGCACCACAGGTGCCGACGACGTGGTGCCGTAGTCCACTTTCGATAGCAGCACGGAAACAAAGTCATACGTCTTATCCACTTCGTGTTCTGCAAAGCCATTTGCAACCTCGGCGAACAGCGACCAAAAGGACGCCGAGGATATGAAATCCAGGCTCTCCGGGACTAGCGGCATCACCATAGAATCCGCTGCCATCAGACCATTCAGCGTCATGTACGACAGCGATGGTGCTGTGTCCAGGATGATGTAGTCGTACTGCGCGCGGAGTGGCTCAATACCTTTTCGCAGCACCGACCAGAACTCGAACCCTGGGGTTGTCTTCTGGGCCGCGGGCAGTTGAAACTCAGCATCGTGCAAATAGTTGTGGGCCGGAATTACATCAAGTCCATCCCAATAGGTGCTTTGCACTTTGGATGCCAACCCCCCTTCAATATTCGGCTCATAGATATAGGGCAGGACGGTGTCTTCCCACGTAATATCCTTCTCCGCATACAGTCCGCAAAGTTCCGACAGTGATGCCTGAGGATCGAGATCGATCATAAGCACCTTTCTGCCTCGCAGACTGAGACCCTGTCCAAGACACATTGATGTCGTGGTCTTGCACGAGCCACCCTTGAAGTTTGCCGTGGTCAATACGCGCCCGCGCTGTTCGCGAGTGCCGGTTACGAGGGGCGTCTGGTAGATCGCGGAGACCTGCTGCACCCAACTCCGCGCGTCCTTCAGGGAAAAAATTCGTGCTCGCCCAGTTCCGTGCGTTTCTCCGGCTGGCAGGTCGCTACCTTCCTTCGTCGCGAGATAATTGATCTTTTGGCGATCCAAGCCGCAGAGATCCGAGAGTTCACCAATCGTGAAAACCGGTGCGGTCTTGCGCGGTCGCGGTGCCAAGATCTGGTCACGAAGTTCGTCGGTCATCACCTTGAGCCGTTCCGCGAACTCACCGAAGTCCGAGAGTTTGACGCGTCGATCGATGCCCGGAAGCTCGCTTAGGTTCATACAGAAATTTCCTTTTTGTTCACGGTGAGGTGATTTCTACTCGCCCACCGAGCATTTCTACGGTTTAGCTTCATACGTCTACCGAACCGTAGAATACTAGCGACACCGCAGAATTGCTATTACATTTGTGCGCACGGACGTATTTCGGGTGCATCCACGTAAAAAACATAGCGTTTTCAGCGAGCTACGACCCAAAAAGAGAGCGCGTCGCTGCCGGGCTCGGCCAATCGACCCGGGCCTCCGTCGCACACTTCACCAGGGCCATCACAAAACACCTCACCTTAGAAGGCCAAAAGCCTAACGATTGCCAGCGGCTTTCGCTGCGAAACACAATTTGCCTCACCGTGAATTTGCCCTTTGTGCGCCTTCGCTGTATCCGCACCCTCCCGTCTCGCCGGAAATCAAGGTTCTTCCCAACGCTAATCGCACAGTCATTCTCGAGACGCCGTTGTTTGTTTTCTTTAAAAGAAAGAACCTACCAACCACAAACGAGAGATGGCGTTTCTCGTAAGATCAGATACTTAGCGACGCAAGGTGAGGCGTTATGTGTCTGTGGTGCTGTTAATTGAGCGCGTAGGTGAGGCGTTTACCACGTCAAAGTGAGGAAATTTGGCTCGCAAGGTGAAGTCTTTGGGCGACACAGGTGAGGCGAATTGTGTTCGGGAAAACCTAAGGTGAGGAATTTTGTGAAGGTGCCGGGAGAAAGGTGAGGTGTTCTGTGTTGACAGCGCACCTTGCGGTCGGTACCGTACCGCTCGAATAGCTGACAAGACACAGGGGGAGTCGGATGACGACAGCAGGGCAAGTGGCCACATCTAGGCAATTGGCCTTGGCTCTGTTCGACGACGCCAGCGCCGAGGACTTGCCAGTTGACGCCGCTCGGTCCGATATAGGCTTTGCACGAAAGAACGTCCTTATCCGTATCGTCGATTTAGGTGTTGCCGCTCGTCGCTTGATTGACGCTGCGTACTTCATCGTCGCCCAAGAGAAGGATGCCCGTGATCTCTACGACGTGGAGCTCGACTATTTCAAGTGGCTAATGCGCTATTCCAGTCGGAATAACTCGCATCTTGAGCAAGTTATTACCGAAGCGCAACGGGCACTGATCCAAGCTACTGCAGAGGTCGAGGCAGATGGCACAAAACCATTCGGATCCGTGCAGTTGATCGGTCGCATTTCCTATACCGGCGGGCGATTTCAGTTCCGTGTGCCGCCAGACCTCATTGGCATAATTCGTGGGCCGGGCAAGTCCCACTGGCTTAGTCTGCGGATCACTTCACTTTTCAGCCTAAGCTACGCACGTGTGATGTACGATCGCCTGTTGCCCTACGCAGACGAGGGCCTGACAGATTGGTTCACGCTCGAAGAATTGCGCTCGTGGCAGGGCGCGATGGGCGCGAAAGCCAGCGAGTTCAAATATTTCAAGCGCGATTGGCTTGCTCCGGCGGTCGATCAAATAAATAACGTCTCTGATTTAGCTTTGTCGTATGAGACGCGAAATGAGCCAGGATCGAGGAAGATAGGTCGCTTGCGTTTTCGCATCGAGCGTAAGGAGATGGCCGAGCGACTGTTGCATTCGCACGAGCAAGCCCAAGTCCTCTACCAGACCCTGAAGCAAGAGTTCGGGCTGTCGAGTGCCCAGTTCAGTCAGATCGCGTCGGATAGGGAGACATACAACGACGAGCGACTCGAACAAGCCGTCGAGAGAACCCGATTAAGCCTTAAGCTTGGCAAGGTTTCAAAGAGTCCGGCGGGCTTTTTCATGAAGGCCCTGAAAGAAGGGTGGATCGTTTCGGACGCTGAGCGTCAGATGGTCTTGGTTCAGGAGAGCCTTGCATTGACGGACAAGTGCGAAGTCGATGCAAAGGGGAACGCCGAGACGCGGTTGGCGTTACAGCTAGCGGCGCAAGACATACATGCGCAAAACCGCATCGTGGACGAAGTGCGTCGGGGCTGGGAGGTGTATCAGGAGGCGACGGCAAAGCAGCGGGAGGACTGGCGACGAGCGTATAAGGCGAGCGCTGCCGGGAAACTTACGCTGCGTCGCCTCGGCATGGACGTGGCATCCGACCTGGCCGAAGAGATGTTCGCGAAGTACCCAGACCTACGGGACGGGTTCTCCGGATTCGTGTTCAACAAATCGCGAACCGGAAAAAGCAGGGGGCGTTAGTGCTCGGCCTGCAAAGAACCAGACCAGCCCAGCTCTCGACGCAGCTTCGTACGCTCCATAGTTTCGATCACACGGACGTGCACAGCGTACGAAAGGACGTACGACTGGACGTATGGCAAGTGGAACGGCCTCGTACGGACCGACGTACGAGGAGGAGGATGGAGTCGTACGGACTCTACACAGTTGCAAGGCGACTGCCCGGAACGGCACCCGAAAGGCTGCGGATTCAACCGGTCGATGCAATAGTTTGCTGGAACCGTTCAGCTGGCGTTTCGTAATTCAGCGTTTTCCTCGGACGCTCGTTCAGCCTTCTTAACACGGCATTGAGTTTGGCCTATGAGTAGACCGACAGATCGATACCTTTCGAGAAGTACTGCCTTAAGAGACCATTGGTATTTTCATTTGAACCACGTTGCCAGGGATGTTTCGGATCGCAGAAGTACACGGCAATGTCGGTGGCAATGGTGAATCGCTTGTGGCCTGCCATCTCCGTTCCCCGGTACCATGTGAGCGATCTATAGAGTTCGTGCGGGAGCTTACTGGCATGTTTGATTAGCGCATTGACTACCATCTCGCTGTCCTTGCTGGTGAGCTTCGCCAGCATTACATGGCGCGTCTGTCGCTCTACAAGTGTCGCAATCTGGCTGCCGCTGCTGCCACGCAGCAGATCCCCCTTCCAGTGACCAGGCACCGCGCGGTCTTCCATCGCGGCGGGCCGTTCGCTAATTGATATTGCGTCGCGGATCCTGCCGTGATCGTCCGTCTTCTGGGTGTGATGCCGCGAGCGACGCGTGGCGTGGGTGCGCCGTAAATGTTCCAGCAGTTCTTTCTTCAGGGCGCCCCGCGCCCAAATGAAGAGACTGCGGTAGATGGTCTCGTGTGACACGTGGTGATCCTCGTCGCGCGGGCAGGCGCGTTTCAGCCATCCAGCAATTTGCTGAGGCGACCACTGCAACTGAAGCTTGCCGGCAACGATATGGGCCAGCTCCCGATGCCTGACCAGTTTGCAGACCTTGGGCCGCTGTGCGCGTTCCCATGCAAACTGGTCGGCATGGCTCGCCCCGTAGCGTTTCGCTCCACTGTTGCGCTTAATCTCGCGACAGATCGTGGAAGGTGATCGCGACAGTCGCCGTGCAATTGACTGGATCGAATCACCCGCCACAAGGCCTCTCGAGATCTCCTCGCGCTCAGCAAGCGTGAGTGCCAGCCTCGATCGTTGCCGTAGCGCAGGCTGGATTCCCCCAGTTTGCGCCAGGATTCCCTCTACCGACGAATGATTGCGATTAAAAAGCTGGGCGATATGCTGCAGTGACTCGCCTGCACGCCAGCGCGCCCACATCAACGCCTTCTGGCTCTCGCTGTAGTAGATCCGGCGCCTCTGTTTCATTTGCAACACTCCCGCTGCTCGCGCAGCGTTCATTGTGTTGCATCGACCGGTTGAATCCGCCGCCGACAACGGCAGTTCGCGGTCGGCACCGCGTCGCGACACACGTAGTGTCGCGACGGAGACAGAATTCAGGTTGTCTTCGTGTCATCAGGGGAAGATTGCTTGCGCCCCATGTATCACGTCTGTGGCCCGGAAATCCACCGTACGTTCGCGCGTGCGCCGCACCGCCGCGATGGTGATCGACTTGCGCAGGAGCGCGTCGGCGTCGGCGATAGTCCGGCCGCCGAGAAACCTGATCATCTGGACGACGGCTTCCGGTTCCACCTTCCAGGCGCCATCCAGTTTATTGGCGAGTATTGTTCGCACGTACGCGGACATTGCCTTGTTCGTAGGAACGTCGAATAGAATCTTCTCCTCAAACCGGCCGCTACGCACCGCGGCCGTGTCAATGCGGCTGATGTGGTTGCTGGCCGCGATGAAGAGCACATCGGGTGTCCGGCCGGAAGCCCCGTCGAGAGTGTCGAGGAGCTTTTCGGTAAGCATGCCATGGCCGCTGTGTCGTCGATCCTGCAGGATGCCATCTACCTCGTCGATGAACAGGACACATGGACGGATGTCACACGCTTCGCGGTACAGTTTGTCCCACGAACGTGGATCCGCGATTATGTCTGCCCCAGTTATCTTTAGGAATGCAAAATTCCCTGTCTTGGCAAGGGCCATTGCGGCCTGTGTCTTTCCGGTGCCGGGTGGTCCAACAAACAGGACGCCGCGCGGAAGTGTCGATCCGAGCTTCTCAAGATTTTCTGTTTCCTTCATACGGTAAGCCAGACTGTGCAGCGCACCGCGGGATGTATCAGGCATGATGATTTCAGAGACGTCCTTGACGTCCTCAGGCAGGCGTCCCTTGCGTCCCTGCAGAAGGCGCATCGCCTGCATGCCGACCTCGAACGTTACCGGGCCCGTGAATTTGCCATCACGATGCATCTCGCGCAGTTGTCCTCCCAATGCTGTCAGTCGTGCGGCGCTAAATCCTTCCCATCGGCGGGCGAGCGCCGTGATTGGCTCGCGCTGTGCAAAACTGTTACCCAGTTCATCTGCGATTGAGCGCCAGAGAAGCGCAACTCGAGCAGAGAGATCAGGCGCGGGAATTTCGATCTTGTAGTCGAACCTGCCGTCGCGTTTGCCGGCACCATCAAGTCCCTCGAGAAAATTGGCGGCGCTCACCAGGATCACATTTGATTTTGCGCCGCGAAGTCCAACGATCTCGGTCAACATTACATTGGTCAAGTCACGGTCCATCGAGTGAACATTTCCGTCGCGCGGCTTGAGGAATGAGTCGATCTCGTCAATGAAGAGGAGGCAGGTTCCGATTCGTCGTGCCTCGGCGAAGACTGCCCTGACCTTCGCAGGGGTTTCGTTGACCCACTTCGACGCGATATCACCGTAGCTTATTGAGAGAAAGGGCACGTCCAGTTCACCCGCGAGCGCTTCCGCGAAGAGGGTCTTACCATTCCCCGGGTCACCGAACAGCAGGATGCCGTTCCGGTGCGCTTTTGACGTGCCTTCAATAATTTCCCGAGCCGAGCGTAACAGGCGCGATTTTGTATCCTCCATGCCGACGACAGCCGAAAAGTCATGTCGCGGCTTTCGAACGTTCTCGCTGAAATCCCAGACGGGCGTGGGTACCTGCGCAGCCGGTACTGCACGCGGCTCGTGACTGGCGACCGGCTGCGGTGCCGGCGTCGGAGCAACCGGTAACTTCTGCGCGGCAGGCAACTCGTTTGCATAAGCCGCCAGCCTGGTGCGTGCCGCGGGTGCCAGCTTCTCGGGACATACATCTTGTACAGGCTGCTGGGGCGTGATCTTCATCTCAAGCGGGATGAAGACACGCGTGCCCTCGACAATCATCCCGACAGGCATGCGGCGCTGGTGCAGACGCCAAAGCTTGAAAGAAGCGGCTGCGATGGCGGTAATGGCAGCGAGACTCCATGTCGTGAAGGTGAGCGTGGCGAGCGTCATGCCAAAGACAAGCACGACGAATGCTGTCCAGGTCCAGCCACGCACGTCGCGGTTTGGAATCCAGACCAGTGATGCTGCAACGAGCGCCACAACCGAAACAGCAAGAGCATGCACCGTTTCATGGTGAAGTAGCGCGTGCCATTCGTGATGCAGATAAGCCAGGCAGGCGATAACCACGGTAACACGCAGTATGGTAAGCAATGCGAAATGTAAGGTCTTCATCTTGATCTCATGAGAGAGGGTTTCGGACCACACGAGGATTGTCGTCCGGGTGATCTGGATCCAGTATGTGACCCGCGCCTCGCGACGCAAGTCGACAGCGAGAAGCAGGAATATCCGCGGGGGCGCCTACCTGGCGGCTTCGTGACGCCAGAAGCGAACCGGCACGCGGACGCGCCTGCGCCGGATGCGACGTCTTTTGATCCGGCAAACAGGGACGCGTTTTCTCCTGGTTTCGCGCCGTCGGACGTAACGCAGCGTCGACAGGCGTCGAGGCAGATCTACGGTAAGACGCGCGAGCCAGAACCGGAGTACCTCGACAGGAACTTCGTCGGGTACATAGAGCGTCATCCGTTTGCTCGAAATTCGAGTCACGGATTTCCCGTTGGGTTTGTAGGTAAACCGGCGAATCTTCATAAGCTGACTCCGAAGGCGGTGGCCGTTGATTTGGGATGCAGTGAACTCATTTCCTGTTGCGACGGCGTAGCCACCTGACCAAAGCGACAAGAGGGGCAACGACATCAAGGAGAAACCCGTGCGCCTCATCGAGGGCAATTTTCCAGAGCTTGCTTCTGCGGTTCATTGGTTCGTACTCCAAATTCACATGTTGTTGAGCTTATGCGCGTGATATCGCGTGTTTAACGTGGTGGCTGCAAAGACGCGCGTGTGGAGCGCGTCAACCGCGTTGTCACGATGGACTGACGTTCGTGACAGTTTCAGCTTCTCATGAGTTTTTTAGAGCGCAAGTTGCACCGGGGAATGATCCGGGTGCAGAACGTGGCCGGAGATGTGTAGCGCCGGCAGGTAACAGAGCATCACCATGGCGCAACCGCAAGCTTCATGCATGACGTTCGCAAGGCACACCAGCTTCCCGAACGGACGGCTGAAACACCAGTGGCAGCAACTGGTGCGTCGGGAAGGAGCGGTTGAGCACGGCGACAAAAACCATTGTGGGCAGGCGCGCTAGGTCTGCTCATCCGTGTTCTTGATGCAGAATCGCGGGAAGCAAAGAACGCGTCGCATGACACGCTGACTCGGGGCGTTCTCAGCGTCGCGAGGCTGCATTCCCTGAGACATGCGCGGAGGCGGCGGGGCGGCAAGGTCGCCGTCCATGGGATTGGTTACCTTCAGGAGAATGCGTGCACGTCAAACGCATGTTGCCCAATACATGACCCCGCAGGTTTGATTGACAGGTCGAGATGCATCATCGATGCCGGATCGCACATGAACGACAGCGACTTGTCCCATGGAAGCAGAGACCTGCGCTGGACCTGTGCTCCATCAAATGGTTACCACGTGATGGATGCCGTTCGATCACGGATCCGGTGGTCGCTGGAACCGCACACGAAGCCGTGCGGTATATGGCAGATTTAGTGCGCGACCCGCACGCAGCCCAGGTCAAGCCAGAGGCGGGAAAGCGTCTGCGGATCCGCTATTCATCTTTATCCGATCCCTCGTCACCACTGCAGTCTTGTCCAGATTCAGTGGGTGCGTCAGCCGGTTTCGTACGGACCTTGCGCAGCGGGCCAGCAAGTACGGTGACGTGTTCCGGAAATGGAACAGTGGCAGGGCGCAGGGCTTCTTCACGTGTGGCGAGGGCGAAACGCCGCAGGCGTGCCTGGAGCTCGCCGGATGTCTCGTCGGGAAGCGGGGTAGGGCGCTTTCGTCTTTTCATTGCGGGTTCCTCTGAATGGGGATAGCCTGGGCGGCTTCGCCTGACATTGCCGAGGTGCAGCATCGCCTGCGACGCAGTCACGGCCGATCGATTCTCAATACTAGCCGCGGCCGGTTCTGAAGCAAGCCCCGGATGCCAACTTCACCCATTAACATCAGTGAGTGGCGGTTGCAGCGGGCCCGCCAGTACCGTCCGCGTGTTGATCCCAAAGCGGGAAGGCAGGCGGAAAGTCCCGTTGAATCCGACGTCGTTACCGGTCAAACGGCAACTCCGTTTGCGCCGGCGTCGCGGCAGGAGCGTCGCCTGTGTTGCGGTCGAGTGAGCCAATGCGTACGCCAATCAGGCGAATGCGCCGATCCAGCGGGACCCGTTTCAGGCACTCACCTACGGCCCGGCGGATCGCCGCCGCATCTGCGACCGGCTCGGGCAACGACAGATCGCGTGTGACGATCTTGAAGTCCGCGAACTTGATCTTCAGACCGACGGTCCGACCGCCATAGCCTTTCCGCTGAAGATCTTCCGCCACACGTTCGCAAAGGCGTGTCAGTGCAGGCGTCAGGATCGCGCGGTCCCGGCTTACATGCATGTCCCTTTCGAACGTCGTTTCGCGACTCATCGACTTCGGCTCCGAAGACACCACGACCGCGCGATCATCAAGGCCTCGAGCGATTCTCGCCAGCCACGCGGCATAGGTGCGTCCGAAGTGCTCCTGCAGGAGGCCTGGGTCAGCTGCGGCAAGCTCGCCGACCGTCACGATTCCGATGCTGGCCAGTCGTTCGTTTGCGCGCGGACCGATCCCGTTGACCTTCTTCGCCGCCAGCGGCCAGATGCGTGTCTCGAGATCGGCCATCGAGAGGATGGTAAGGCCATCCGGCTTGTCGAGTTCGGAGCCGATTTTTGCGAGCAGCTTGTTTGGCGCGATCGCGATCGAACAGGTGAGGCTGGTCGCCTGCCGCACGGCTGCCTTGATCCGGTCGCCGAGATCCCGCGATTCGCCCTCCACGTCAGTGAGATCGATGTAGATCTCGTCGATCCCGCGGTCTTCAATCTGGTCCGTGAACGTGTGAACGGCGTCCTTGAAGAGTCGCGAGTAGCGGCGGTAGGAATCGAAGTCCGTAGGCAGGAGGATGGCATCAGGCGCGAGCTGAGCGGCTTTCATCATGCCCATTGCGGAGAAAACGCCCAGGGCGCGCGCCTCATAGGTCGAAGTCGTGACTACGCCTCGCCCGACATAATCCCGTAGCCGTGCAAAGCGGCGTGTGCCGTCCGCCAGCATTTCAGGCGCTGCATTGCGCCCGCCACCGATCACGACCGCCTTGCCTCGCAGTTCCGGATAGCGCAACAGCTCCACGGACGCGTAAAACGCGTCCATGTCGAGGTGTGCAATCCGGCGCGGTTGTTGGCTTGCCATGTTGTGGTTACCACGCAAATTCCCGGGCGGCCCGAAAGTGTTTGAGCATCAGCGCAGTTCCCATGTGAGTGTTCATCAGTTGCCTCACTAGCAGAAGTTGCGGTTCACGGTCGGAAGCTCACCAAGCAGCGCGCTGACGTCAACGAGCCGGTTTGCAACCAGGTGCCTCACTTCGCCCTCTCGCTGCCACACACCGTAGATGGCGAGCAGCGACGAACCCAATGCCTCGCGCCGGAACTTCTCGAGCACGGACTGCCAGACGATGATGTTCACGGTGCCGGTTTCATCTTCGAGCGTCATGAACATCACGCCCTTCGCCGTGCCCGGGCGCTGCCGGACCGTGACGCTTCCGCAGGCGCGCGCCAGCTGCCCGTTACGATAGCGCATGAGAGCATCGGCGGCCACGAGCCGCATCTTGCTGAGCCGCGGTCGGAGCAGGGCGAGCGGATGGCGGCCGAGCGTGAGGCCGGTTGCGCGGTAGTCGTTCACGATCTCCTGCCCCTCGCTCATCGGCGCGAGCTCCGGCGTCTCGTCGTCTTCGGTGGCGCCACGCAGCAAATCGCGGTCGGGTACCGCCGCGACGGCCTGCCAGAGGGCAGCGCGCCGCTCGCCGGCGAGCGTGCGAAGGGCGTTGGCGGCCGCCAGCACTTCGAGATCGCGCCGGTCGAGCTGCGCACGGCGCGCGAGATCGGAAACGTCACGGAACGGCCGTACTGCGCGGGCCATCTCGATGCGCGCTGCGGACTCTTCCTTCATGCCACGTATCAGCGACATCCCGAGCCGCAACGGATCGCGCGTCGTTGGGCCTTCAATCGCAGAATCCCAGTTGCTCACAGTGACGTCGACGGCCAGCATGCGCACGCCATGGCGCTTCGCGTCCTGTACCAGTTGCGAGGGCGAGTAGAAGCCCATCGGCTGGCTGTTCAGTAACGCGCATGCAAATACCGTCGGCTCGTGGCACTTGAGCCATGCGCTCGCATAGACCATCAGCGCGAAGCTCGCGGTATGGCTTTCAGGAAAGCCATACTCTCCGAAGCCCTGGATCTGCGCGAAGATCTGTTCGGCGAATTCACGATCGTATCCGCGCGGCAGATCATCTCGTAGGTGGCGGGATCTTCGGCCGGAATGTCCTGCAGCTCGAACACTTCACCGCGTTTTTCCGAAATCAGGTCAAGTGCACGGCGCACGGCCGACAGCATGCTGATGTCGCTCCGCGTTGGCGTCTACGACGGCCGTCGCGAGGTGCTTGCGGTGGTCCCGCATAGTGACCCGGGTAGTCTCACATATGGTCACACTGGTGGTCCCGCATAGTGACCCGTGACCCGGGTAGTCTCACATATGGTCACGCTGGTGGTCCCGCATGGTCACCCGGGTAGTTGCACATAACCGTACCTGCACATTCCGGCATGTACCTGCAAGCGTGCACGTACATGCGCGCGCCTGCGGGTACATGCAAGCCGTGGCTGCAAGTAGCTGCACATGCGCCCGTGAATACCTGCACACACCTGCAAATTGACCGTTCGAGTCTCGCAACACGGCAAAGGCTCGCAGGTTCGAAAGAAACAACGAATGGTTCAGTATTTGCATACTCGCAACAATAATCACACAGCTGTGTGCATATCCGCCGCCGACGTGGCGACGCGCAATGCCTAAATCATTGAAAAGTCCGCACCGCCGTGAAACAAAGGTGCTCTTTTATCAGCATGGCGCTTGCGGACCTGCCGCCGATATGATCAACTTCAGCCCAGCGAGTCGGATTGGACTTTCTTCCGGCCGCAAGGAACACCCAAGCCGCTACTGCGGCAGCCCAAACTCTCGCGAGCGGGCACCCCTAAAGAGGTTCGCGACGCACCTGACCTCTGTGAAATTGAAGTACTCAAACGCCTCACGGCGTTTTTTTCAGAAGCACTCGAATCCAAATACTATCCAATACTGAGGTAAGGCCAAACCCTTGCCGAGCGGGCATCCCGGGCCGTGTTCCAAAACATCCCAGACCCTTTTGGATTTTTGGATTCCACCAAACTCCCACGCACAAAGAGGCCTTTGCCGTCCCCGTGACGGGCCGCTGACTCATCGCATTTCGGCGACAGACAGGCGGAGGGCTCCCCTATCCCAACCCGGGACGAGGGCAATTTAACCAAGTACGAGCGCTACCTTTACCCAGACCATCACGGCAGTGGGATGCGCTTCGGTTCGTCTCCACCGATACAAAAGGACTCGACGCTGCGCCTAACTTCGGCTAGGTAACCCGGTAACCGTAAGGCCCGGGCCAGTTGCTGGAATTGGACAATGAGCAGGCCACTGGAAGATTGACTTTTTAAAGACACGATCGAACTCACGGTTAGTCCACCTTGTTGTACGGGTACGCTGTTGCCCGAGCCCAGCCGAGTGGCGGGCTAAAGCTGGTCCCGATGCGAGAAAGGGACAGAGCAGCGAAGAAGGATATGCGCCTGTGCGAATGCGTTGTCCATGAGCGGGGAACTGTAACTTTGAAGAGTCGCGAGTTGCACCGGTAGGAATCGGAGGGAGAATAGTATCGGGTCTCTCGTCGACTTAACCATTGGGTTTTTTTGAGAAGCCTTGGATCGACTTTGGGAGATGTGCATGAAGAAATTGCGTATCGGACTCGGGACGCCCGACGATTTCTTTGCGCAAGGCAGGCGTATTGCCCGCGCAGCGGATCGGGGAAAGTCCCTCGCCGAGACATTCAGTGTCGAGTTTGAGGATCCGGAAGATCTTCTGCAGCTTTTGACACGGGCGCGCCTCGGGGTATTTCGAACCGTGAAAGCTGAGCCGGCCTCGGTCTCGGAAATCGCGAGGCGCCTGCATCGTGACCGGAGCGCTGTTAGGCGCGATGTGGATGTTTTGCGTGATGCCGGGCTTGTGATCGTGGAAAACATGCCCAATCCGGGTCGTGGGGCGCGCGAAATCGTTCGTGCCACGGCAGCGCACGTCGAACTGCATGCCCGCATTGACTGATGCTGACCTGAACGAAGACTGCATCCTTCGGGGTTGACGGGTTGGTCTGAAGATCGCTTCTCAAGCGCTCGCGGGAAAGCGGATGCTTCCTGACGGTCCGTATTAAGGTACTCCGCGGTGCCCCCTGGATGCGATGAAGCGCGAGGTGCTGCGGAGGTCACCAATGCTACGTTGAGACTTTTCCCGCTGCATCTTCCGTTTGCGAGCCGGGACACGACAAGTGTTACCGGACGGGAGTGGGCCCTTCTGGGGTTCGCTGGCTTACGATCGGGGGCGTACGCCTGGACTTCTCGAACCACTGCCGGTCGACGCGCGCCGGTCAGCTGTGACTGGCTGCGGGGAACGGATTTGCCGTAGTCGATGGATCGCACGCGATTGGCGCGGCGCGGACTGCTACAACAGGCAAGCACAATTTGTGAAAAAATGCCCATGGCGATTGGGCATTTTGCCTGGAGGGTCCATGACTACCGCTGAGTATCGTCCCACTGGACGCTTCAACCCGCGGCATACCGAATTCTCGCTTCTGGGAGGTTTGCTCCAGGCACCTATCCGATCCGATCGTGATCTTGCCGCGCTGGCGACACAGCGCATCGGCGTGGAGGTGCTTGACCGTCTCGGGGAGCATGGTCTGAAGGCCGAAGAGCTCCTCTTCATCATTCCTCGCCGAACGCTCTCACATCGCCGCCAGAACGGCGAGCGCCTCTCGACCGATGAGTCCGACAAGGCCATCCGTCTCGCGAGGATAGTTGCACAGGCCGAGACGGTGTTTGGAAGCCCGGTAAAAGCCATGAACTGGCTTCGCGCCAGCAAGGAGCGATTCGCCGGGAAAACGCCGCTCGAGATCACAGCAACGGAACACGGCGCACGCCTTGTCGAGGACACGCTGGTTCAGTTCGACGAGGGATACTTCGCGTGATCGTCGCCGGAACTCGGGTCCGGGAATGAGGCGTGGAAACTGCGGGTGCAATTTAGGCTGCATAGTGAGGTCCGCCGGGCGGTCTTCTGCGAACGGACGTAACATCTGTTCAGATAGCGAATGGACATACACCATGCGTACTACATTCGAAGTTGACGATCGCCTGATGGCTGAGGCCCTTGCAGCAACCGGCTTGCAGACCGAACAGGAGGTGGTGGAACTCGCCTTGCGTACGATCATTCGGCTCAAGCGCCAGGAAGAAATTCGCAGGTACCGCGGCAAGATCGACTGGCAGGGCAATCTAGATGAAATGAGAAGGGACTGATGGCCCTTGCGAATTCCAGCCTATGGATTGTCCTCTTCAGGGACGATGACATCCTCTCCGGGCGCAGGGCGGCGATAGTCTCGTGACCGTGCGCGGCAATCCGCTGCCCACCATTCGCGACCGCGTGCTCTGAGTGTCCGTTTTCAGTCGGGCGTGCGGTAGATGCACCAGACCGTGTCACGCAAGGTTGGGGCTGCTGCTGTAGACGGCACTGCGCTGAAAGCACAATGCCCCAGTCTCTCCCGTGATTGGGGCGCCGGCTCATTTTTGCGCCCGATCGCTGCGACTGCGGCACAGGGCACGCCGCAATCGTGCGATCGGGCAAAATCGCTTAGTACGACTTCCTCGCCTCGCAGCATGGGCATTCGCGCGCTGGAGCGGAGACCTCCAGACGAGTCTTGTCAGTGTCCGCGATGCGCATCGAGACAACCGACGCGATGGGCAGGCTGGCGCGGCTCGCCTGACGCGCGTACCAGTCCCAGAATCCAGGGTGGCCGGCGGCGTTCGTGAGCGCATACTCATCGACGAAGTGCTCACATACCGGAGCGTCGTTGAAGACCTTGCATCCCGTAGTGCCGTCTTTCCGCTTGTAATATGTGAGGACGCGGTATCGGCGGCGCGTGCCGCCCGGCCCGAATTCTCTCTGCTCCCAACGTCTGAAATCGACAGGATCGAGCACACGGCTCGCTGCGATGCGTAGCGCCTTTTTCCCGATTGGACCCGCGTCATTCTCGAAGTACTCGCGTGTCAGAACCGTCACGACGCTCGCTGGACTGCTCTTGCTGCCGCCCTCGATAGCGACTACCGCAACCATGAAATTCATCTTTTCCTTGTCAAGGAAGAGGTGGAAGGAGCGATTTGCGGAGCGAAACGGCAGCGCCACGGCACGGCGTGTCGTGACCATCTCCAGCACACGGCTTGGCGCAACGGACGTTCGCTCGGCTGCCCGTAGACGTGCGTGCTGGCTCATGTCGACGCTGTACCCACAGGCCGAAAGCGCCGCGGTAATTTTGATGTGATTGGCTGCTTTCATCGTTCAGGTATCCTTTACGTTTTGAATACCCCCATCATCGCGCGCGTTTTCCGGGATGCAAGTTTCGCTCAGGAGGGGGCTTCTGCCTGGCAGGGGAGGAGATGGACGGGGAAAATGTTCCCGATCGGAGCGTGCGCGATGCTTGAGAGCATTGGTGCAACCGCGGTTCGGACGGCCAGCGCGGGAGATATCGTCAAGTCTGGTGTATGAGCAGTTGATAGCCGGCGAAGTCAGGCGGCGGGTTTCTGCTGAACCGGTTGATCGTCCTGCACCGGTTCTCCGTCCTTGAAGGCAATGCCATCAAGCAACAGCTTGATCTTTTTCGGGCCGTTGATACGGCGCCAGGTTTTCTCAGCCTCCTCAATCAGCTTGAATGCCAGACCGAGGAAGGTCGGCCGCGAAACGCAGTTGCGCGTACGCGTCGTGCGGTGGCGCACCGTCGCGAACGTCGACTCAATGGCGTTTGTTGTCCGCAGGTGCTGCCAGTGTTCCGCTGGATAGTCGTAAAAGGCCAGCAAGCTCTCTCGATCCTTCTTCAACGTCTCGGTCGCCTTCGGATATTTCGTCCCATTGATCGACACGAAACGATCGAACGCGGTGTGGGCTTCGGCGCGTGTCGCAGCCATCCAGATCGCCTGCATGTCGGCCTTCGCGCGAGCCTGTTGCGACTTCGGCAGCGCATTGAGCACATTGCCCATTTTGTGGAACCAGCAGCGTTGGTGCCGTATCTGCGGAAATACCTCTTCAAGCGCCGCCCATAGTCCCATCGCGCCGTCGCCAACCGCGAGCAGCGGCGGCGCCTGCAGGCCTCGTTTCTTCAGGTCGAGCAACAGCTCTTTCCAGGATTCCTTCGATTCGCGATCACCGCTGAGCGCCGCGCGCTCCTTGCTGCAATCGGGCTTCACGCCGATGATCACCAGCAGGCACTGACCATCAGAATCCTCGGCGCGGGCCTGCGTATGGATGCCGTCGGCCCACCAGTAGACCCAGCGCGAGGTCGAGAGGTCACGCTTGTTCCACTGCTTACACTCTTCTGACCATGCGGCCTTCAGGCGGCTTCATGACGCTCGCTGACAGCCCTTTGGCCTGCTCGCCGAGCAGCTCGGACAGGGCATCACCCATGTCCCCGGTCGTGACGCCGCGCAGGTACAGCCACGGCAGCGACAACGATACGCGCGGCGACTTGCGCACATAAGGCGGTACGATCATCGAATTGAACTTCACGCATGAACCCGAACGGTCTCGCACCTTCGACGCGTGGACCGGCACAGGGCCCACAGCTGTGACGATCTCGGGCTCTAGCAGGTAGCCATTGCGCACGACCGCCCGCAGGCCATCGATCGTCTTCACATTCGAATACTGCTCGAGCATTGTCGCCAGTTCCGCCTCGATTGCCTGCTGGATGATCCGCCGCGCCTCTTGCTGGATCAGATCTTCCAGGCCGGGCGTACCCTTGATGTCTGCGTCTGCCGTTTGACTGCCGCTCATATCCTGCGTATGTTTCGCCATGGTGGTGGAGTTCGATTGAGGAATTGTTACCGTGAGAAGCAACATTCTCCTTCAATCGCCACCGCCTTCTCCCGCCTCTTCTCTACGCCGCGTACACCACTTTCCACGATAGCTCCATGACCGCCCCGCCTTGTTCAGCGCGAGATGTGCGGTGCGTCAGGCCTCAGCCTGGGTGAATGCGTCGGCAACCATCTCGATATGCTGCGCGAACAATCGATGGTGCGGCACGCGTTCCTGCGCCGCATGTATCATTTATTCCGCAGCAGGTACGCTCACCTTACTTATGGATTCACGTGCCGTGACCTCGACTATGCAGTGTCCTGCAAATCTGATGACGAACAACTGAAATCATCAAAAACGTTATCAAGGAGTTGGTTAGTGAGGCGATCGGTGGCCTGACTTTGGTCGGGCGCACTTTGCTTGCTCTCCTGAATCAACGGAAGAGCGGCGCCATTCACATCGAACAGTCCACTTTGGACCAGTTTATGGAACATGCAACCGAGCTCCGCGTACCTGGCCACGGTCGCCGATCGCCTCTTTGCCGATGGCTCGGAAGCGAGGACGGCGCACAAAATAGGATGACTCAAAGAGTCAACCGTAAATTGTCCAGAATACTTCATGTTCTTCGCCTGGTGCAAGCGTCGACTGCTGCCTGACAGAACCCGATCGAGTTGGCAAATCGCGGATTCTTAACAGTCTGCACGTCGCAACCCAATGTTTCGCGGAGATCGGGGAGGTAGTAATGTGCCGCACCACCCGTAGCGTAGACGGTCAAATCCTCAGCGGTCTTGATAATGCCAAGGATGGCCCGGCAGATCGGAACAGTGACCTGACGCGCTTCCTGAACAAATGAGTCGAGGTGGATGTCCGCGTTGTTGTGTCGCAGAGGCCGGTTTTCGAAAACTGCCCGGTCGATACGGTCCAGATTCTCAAAGCGCCCTTTGTGTTTCTTCCTGAGCAACTTCGAGATCTCACGCACAACGATTGCTGCCCCGCTTGGCACGCCCCCGCAGCGCGATTTGTCTGCCTTGAAGCTGGAGGACGATGTGTACACGTCACTGGTTCCCCAGCCAATGTCAACAATGCATGTGGCTGTACGGTTGTCCAATGCGCCAGGCGTGTCTTTTGCGAATGAGTAGAAACTGCCCACAGGTTGAGCGACGCAGGCGACGCGTTTCACTACAAACTCGCCATGACCGAAGTCGTGCTTTCCCTCAAACTTGCGGACGAGGTGTCCGGCATGCCGGTCGAATGTGTGGAGGGGAAGCCCGATCGTCACCTGTTCAAACTTCGTGAAACCGCTCATGAGCATTGCGGCAAAAATGAGGCTTGTGTATTCCGCGGTCCTGGGAAAATCGTCCAATTCAGTACGGATCGTGCTGGACGATACGGGTTCCACGTCGCTTGTGTCGACGACATACGTTATGCCGTCGACCGTGATCTCACGTTCCGTTTTGCGATCATCGATTCCCTGAAGGCTCGAAGCGAGGCGGGTATCGGTCGCACGCGTCACAACGGAAGGAAAACTTACGGTCCGGATTTGGTCGCGACCTGACATGCCACATACAGCGGCCTTCAAAGCACTGTAACCTGGGTCTACCCCCATGCATGCAGCGTCTGAGGTGATGGTTGGTTCGATAAAAAGCATCAGTAGTCCTTCAGTTAGTGAGATGCGCGGCATATTTCGCGGAAAAGCGGCAACTCCGCTATAGATTCATGCCGTGATTTAGTGCGCGATGCGATACGGTTATCCTGGACGTTGTCGCCCTCCGAGTGTTGGCACATAACACCGTGAAAGTGGTATATCTGCAAGCCATCCAGCGAGAATTCCCATCCGAATCTTTCAGGATCGTCAGGGCGTTCTGGAAGCAGGCGCCAGTCAATGCAACAATCTCGTTGTTGCGCGGGAAAGATTCTGTCGGGATCAAGACCATAAAGATGCAAAAACGTGAATTAGAACACTTAGGTTAACTAATCAGATGAAGTGGGTCGGCTCGTGGAGACGCGTCGCCACTCCCTCAATACCGTCAAGTCAGCAGGCCGGTATTGAAACTGGATGCCGGCGAAGCCACCCTTCAAGGCCATATCGCCGGCTTGTGGCTACTGGTGACCGATCCGGGCATAGACACTTTTCGCCAACTCGACGACCGCTTCGATGTGCTGGTGGAGCCTGCCGTTGAGGAGCTTTGCAAGCTCGCCTGCCACGCGCGCGGAATCGATCGCTTCGTTGTAGTCGCCGACAATCTCCAGGGTCGAAAACTCCCAATCGTAGTCTCCCTCGTCGAGGTACGCGACGCCCGGGCCTGAGTAGATATCGACGACGTTGCGCTGGAACACGTCCATAAGCGTATGACTAACCGAGTAGGATTGCCCGTCAGTAGTAAAGTCGTCTGCCAGCATCGGATTTTCGAGGAAGGCATTCAGCGCGAAGTGCAGCTTCACGCCAAAAAAGAACTCTTCGCGCGTCCACCAACTCGAATCCTCGATCAGAACGACTCCCCACGGGTAAACACGATGGAGGATGGGGCGAGCAAAACGATGCTCAAGCTTGCGGACAAGTTCCGAATGCTCGGGCTCGCCGACCTTGACGTGCCACGCCTCAAGGTGCTCATGCTTTCCGCAATGTTTATTTTCCTTGTAAATGGCGTGACAGCATGCGAGCCCGAGCCTCACATGCGAGGGCAATTCCTGGCGTTTCATGCCGAGCGCTTCTGCGATCAAACCCGGGTTGGAGCGCTGTTTGGAGGGCGAAGAGGTGCCCGTGCTGCGGAAGAACGGCGGAATCAGATAAGAAGTCATCGTGCTCTCCTTGGGTGCGGCGAGGGGTTGGACGGACCAGTCTTTCTGCGACCGGACACTTCACGCGCGAAGCGAAAAAGCGCGCACGAAAGCAGGGCGTGCGCATGGACACGCGTCTGCTTTTGTCTGCCTTTTTCTGTGGGGTATCTGAGCGCAGGTTTGGTGGAGTCGAACCGTTACAGCGGTGCTAGCACCGCAAATTGCTCACATGACGATTTTTTATTGGCTGTGTCGTGCGTGGCTGGCGGAGCCATGCCGCCGAAGATTGCGGATCGCAGGCAGCGTCGGCTGCACCTTCACATTGGGGAGAGGATTGGTTTTCCGCCGACGGGTGGAGCCTTGATACCTTACTTCTTTCGAGGGGGGCGCTGCTGCCACGCACGCCGCCCGTTCAGACCTGCGCGGGACGCGGCGCCTGTACGGACTATTGCGTGTCGTATCTCAGGACGAGCCGCGACATCAGACTGAACGATTGAATTCGCACCGCTGTTGGAGAGTGCATTGCAGAGTCACCCTTTGGTGACCAAGCCGGCGAAGGAGGTTTCCCGATCTTACAACTCGCACTTGAGATCGCTGGAACATAAGTTCCAGCGATTCGAGCTGATTTTGCTCGGGTCAGTCTACTTCGGAGCCGCGGGACGTCGGCGCGTGACATCAGTGATGTCACTGGCGAAGATTCCCGGGTAGATCATCATGCCTCAGAGGAGGCCAAGTGCTATTTTGGACTAATTCATTTTCGATGTCGAGGTAGGATGCGTGGTGTGGCAATTTGGCGACATATTGATTTTTCTGAGCCTTCGCAGCGTGCTGGACTAGTCAGGTGTCGGCGATTTCAAGAGTCGGAAGAAGTCCCCGATCCAGCATTCGCAGCCCGCTCTGGTGCCGGGCGACTTGAGCGAGTCGTTCGCTGCGCTGTCAGTTGAACGGAGCGCTGAGTCCCGAGAACGAGCTGTCCACTCCCGGCTCCGGCTTCGTGAGACGTCGCCAGCAACGCGCGCAACTCGCGCGCAGTGAGCTTCCTCACAGCACGCGCCAGGTCTTTTCTTCCGTCGTCTTGCAGCATTTTCGCGATAGCTCGCACCCACTCAAGGGCGTCATTATCACTGATCACCGGGGCGCCGCCTGGCGTGCCAGCAATGCATTGGGGAATCGCCGCCACTGCAGTGGTATGGTAACTGGCGTAGTAGCGCAGCGCATCACCAATTTCCCTTTGAGTGTCCTTCCTGATATTGTCTGTTACTGGATCCGAGGTCCAAGGGCATGGCCCGACAACGAGCGAGTGTCGCGCTGCCCACGACCAGATGTGAACAAACAGGCGCACCTCCCCGCCGGCTCGAAGTCTGAAATTCGCCCCACGATATTCAAGATAGGCGCGTGAATCCGGCATGGGTGAGCTGAGTCCAGGATTACCTTGCTTCAAAAAGTAATCTTCAAGTGCGCCGACCTGTTTCAGGAGGATGATTTGGGATTCGCCATCGCGCACTGGAATTTCGGCCAGCCGGAAACAGCCGATGATTTTCAGGATTCCAGACAGCTGGCTTTCCCTCATGTGGCGGGCGATCCGATACTGCTGCCACGCGGCGAGTGCAGCCTGCAAATTCTTGCCCAGGGGAACTTCGCGTAGCGCTGGATCGATCTTCAGGTAGTAGTAGATCTGGCCAGATTTTGATTTCCTGGGACGAAGTCCAGGAGGCTGTGGAGGTTTCTTCACGATTACCCTCCCATCAGATAGACCAATGAGATCGAAGCTCGCCAATGGCCGAGCTCGTTTGACAGGGCTTCAAGGGCACGTCTGGGCTCCAGAACTAACAGCAATTGCTTGAGACGGTTCTGGGCGAAACTGTGCCTTAGGCCGTGCAGCCCGTTGCTGTAGCCGAGTGCGAGCATGCTAGCGCGACTAAATGATGAGGAGAGCCGCTGTCCGCCGGGGATGTCAAAGTGGCTGATGTAGTCAACACCGCGGTCGCACACGATGACTGGCTCTGGTCGTGCGTACTTGCGCAGTTCCGTGGCCAATTCGAGCGAGATTGCCACCTCACGACGAAGCCCTCCCTTGCCAATTACTATAAATATTACGTAGCCCGATCTACCCTTGAATCTGTCAGTGGACCACGTGCGATGCGAGGATGGTCCCGCGCGCCAGCGCTCGCGGAGTGTAAGACATTCGTGAGCGCGGAGGCCACCATCAAACGCGAGCAGGGTGGCTAGCTGGTGCCGGGTCGTTTGCCTGGCGAGCACCCGACGCACGTCATCGAATATGTAGGCGCGCCCATGAACTCGCTCCGGCAGGCAGCTCTCTACATGAGGGAGCGACACCGAGAATATCTTCTGAAGTGCCTGCCGGGCACGGTCGACTGACTTTTGCCCGGTCGTCTCACTTAGATCATCAAGCCATTCGAGCATCATTCCCCTGGTGTGAACATGGTCCAGTTGAATGCGGTTGGCGCGCAGCCACCGAAGATAGCCAGCGTAAGCGTCGCGGTAGGCGCGTTCGGTGAGCAGGCTACGTACCGCGAACTGGTTCAGGGGACCCAGTTGGGATTTTGACGCCCCGTGCACTGTAATGCCGGCAACCGCGTCGCGAGCAAGGTCCTGAATTCGCATAGGCAGCTATCTCCACAATTGATAGAGCTTATGCCGGACGAGCGCGTCCTTGACAGCATCGGCGCTAAACCGGCGGCCGGATTTAAGCTCGATCTCCTTGGCAAGCCGTCGAAGACTGTATTGCCTGGGATTTTCCGAGTAGACACGGCGCAACGTGAAGCGCCGCATGTAATCCAGGTGCTCGTCGAGGGCGGAGCCTTTGCGACGTAGCGGGATTGGAGAAACTGGAAACACGGCGTAGCGCGTCGCCAGCTGCTCGATGACAAGCTCGAGTGTCACTTCGGTATCCTGACGAAAAGGGGTTTGCCCGCTGCCACGTTGTGAACAGTCGCCAGGCGGGTCTGGCGACCAATGGACGTTCAAGTAATTCGGAGAGAGATCGGGGCTGTAGGGCCCCTCGGAGTGGGCGCACCCGCTCCTCGCCGCTATGCTGCGATCTGGCCTGGAGCGTCTGCGGCGAGGCAGTCCGGGCGCGGGTTTTCGGGTTGATTGTGCGAATCGCGTGGCGAGCACGGCTTCATAACAGCCTGCTTTGCAAGGGTGCCGGCCAAAAGCCAGGTGAAACTGCTGGAGTTGCGGAGCGAGGACGCGCAGGAGCAGATCAAAAAAACTCTGCTTGCGGTTTCTGTTGATAAGCGTCAGTTGCCAGTGCTGAGTATGCGCACTGGTGGTGACACTGCGCCATCGCGCATGAGCGCGCTCTGGCAAACCTGTGACTACGGGCACGCGCCGAACGGCCCTGCGCGTGCAACTTCATGGGATCGATCAGGACTTCATGCCTATAGAGGCGGATATGCGAGACGGATGGTGGACCAAGTCGTGGGACCTGTCAAGCCCCGTTGCGCAGAAAGCCGTACTACGCGACGCAGCAGAGGAGCAGTGCGGCCGGTGTTGCGTGTGACGAGCGCGGATCGTCCGGGGTCCAGACCGATTTCATCTATGAGCATCCATCGGTGATGTCCGGCGCGGCGCGATAGTTCGCCTCGATTGCCTGGAAAACAATTGTCATCGGCTGTCCTTCGCAAATCAGTCGGAAGAAAACCAGGACTTAACCAGGACTTTGCACTCAACTTGATAGCCCACGTGCCTCACGGTCCCGGCCAAATTGGACAAAGTCCTGGATAAGTCCGACTTTGGCTGCAAAAACGGAACTCCTGCTTCGCAATTGCGCCTTTACCAGGCGCCAGGTACGACATAAGTCTCCGGCGCGGCGAGATCTGCGGACGCGACAACCGTTGAACTGCTGCAACCGTCCAGCCGCCCAGAGCAGGCGCAACAAGAAAGATTAGCGACTGGCCGTCGGTGAGTCGTATGGCCTGACGCTTTGGCTCGACCGCATGGTTGAGGGGCTGCAAGCAGGCTCGCGGCGACTCGGTAAGGACTGGGGTGTCTGGCCACACCCCCGCCGGATGTTGTCGACTCTAAGGCATCACGTGAATCACTCTGACCGCGTGAAAAGCGTTGTCCCACATGGGATGCAGGGCATCTGATTGAATCTGACATAGCGAAACAAGTTCATATCCGTAGACCTGACTTCCACTCGTATTGCCCGCTTTCGGGCGGGTCCATGGCCATGACGTCGTTCCCGCGATCCACGTCGATCACCTTGGCGGCGAGTGTCGTCCTTCCGGGGTCCGTTGACGGTGACAGTTGTCGCGCCTGCTGCTGCAGCGGCTGGGTGACTCTGATCCACCGCGGCACGGTGACGCCTTTTCGACAAGTCGACTACCAGAGCAAGGTCAGCGGCGTGCTGCGCGTAACTCTTTGGCGTACGCCGCGTGATCTTTCAGGTGATTGGCATGTGGTTGCAACGCGGGATCCTTCGGCGATCGCAGGGACGTCAGGTGGAGACTCCAATACTCGGTACCGCGCAATTCCCGCGCGACTTCGACCTGCCTGCGTGAATTGATCCACAGCAGACCGAGATCAAAGAGCGTGTGAATGTCCGCACGCAGCAGCAAGCCGTTGTCTACCCGGTGTGTGGCCTCACCCTTGTATGGCTTAATGTGGGCCGCCTCGAGCACGTCCTCCATGGCGCAGCCTGTGATGGCACACTGCTTCTCGTAGGCCTTGAGCAGGGCCTTGCGAAACTTCGCTTGTCCGCGCCGCAGAAAGACTGTGCGCAGTTCTTGTACGCGGGCATCCTCCTCCGGGCCAATGGGCTTGGCCCGCTCCTGCTGTGCCAGCGTGTCGGCCTGCGCGATCGCCTCCGCCGCGGAGAGGGGCTTCGCCCGCCGGCTCGTGTTCGCGGGTGCCGTGGGCTGTGCGGGCGCGGCGGTTCGCTTGCCGGTTGATGATTTGCCCTTGCCGGAGAACGTGACAGTCGTACGCAAAAAGGCGTCCAGATGATCGAGGTCTGTTTCGGCTGTGACCTGAAAATCCAGGGTGTAATTGATCTGGTCCGCCGTCGCACCTTTTAGCATCTTGGGGATCCCGGGGCCCCGCTTTCTCAGTCTGGGCGTAAAGAAGCGCACGACCACGTGCTTCTGACGCGCGAGGAGCTGGGCGAACCCGAATTGCCGCTCCCCCTCGACCGGACTAAAGCGGTATTCCACGAATTTTTCGTTCCGGTTGATGTAGCCCTTGCTGTTCCCCGCATAGCGTCTCGACATGAACTCCACAATTCGCCCGAGGTTTTCTGCAACATCCGGGTGATCGTGCAACCATTGGTCGGCGTGCGGGCAATCTTTCACGTTGTCACTTCTATTTGCCATTCTCTTTCGTCCGAGTGGGGAATATGGCCGGATGGGTGCGAGCGCATGGGGCCGGCCTGGTCTGCCTCGCATCATGGCATGCATGGCCGTTGCAGGCCGAGGTGGGCAGCGTGAATCCCAGGCGGTACCGCCTTAGTGCTTTTAGCTGGGCGGCAACATCCTATCGACGAAGAGCAGGCGGTGCGCTGCTTCGCTCGGCGGCACCTCGGGACTGAGCCCCTGGAAATCGGACAGCCTGCGCCAGCGACGGACGCCGGAGCCGCATCCCATCGCCGCTGGCAGATCTCGCCACCGGCTGCCGGTCTTCGGCACGAACAACGTGCCGGTCAGCGCAGCTTGATCCGGCAACGGCTTGCCGAAGCGTGATGAGAGCGTGCATTCACCGCTTCCGTATGGCTATCTACGACGTGGGCGGGAACACCAGTCACTCGATGGAGAATCGAGCAATCGGTGGATGCCAAAACGGCGGCCCGATGATTTTGCCTGGTACCTCTCTCAGCAACGCGAAGCATGCTCCCGTCCCGGGAGGTAATCGCAACTGCGTTCGATGCCGCCCGGTTTGTGACGGAGCCTCAAGGCCGAGGTGAACCTCTTGAAGACCAGAACCCAGATCATCGTGGACAGGCGTCCAATCGGCGTACGCGCCCCGTGGGCGGCCATCTTGGGGCCAGGAGCGACAAACGGCCTCGATGCGCATCTCACGCCTTCGGAACGCGAAGCGTTGGAAAAGGCGGTCTCCGCCGAATACTGGAACGACAAGGCTTACGTGAGGGCAGCCATGGCGAGATCGTGAACGAACGCGGCCGCGTGGTTTTCGATGTCGGCTTTGCACGAGCGATTCGCGAAATTCTCGGCAGCTGACCGCGCTCCGCAGAACTATGTGTTTCTGAAGCCAGAAAACGCTTCCACGCCCTCAAGCTACAAAGTATGTACAGCACGGGTATAGGCCCAGAGATCCGGGTGTATCGCCTCGAGGTTCAGTTGCGGCAGCGCCATGGCGCCCCAATAAATACCTGTATATATACAGTCTTCGTATCGGGTCTGCTCGCAAAAGTCGCGCGGGACTGCTTCGTATTCAAATCATGTTGAAATGCGATCTTGCGCCAGGGCACACTTTCTGTAACTCCAAAAAGTCCTTGCATGCTCCTATTTTTCGACACTACAATAAGTTGCATGCGAATCACATTTGACCTTGCGAAGGACGCGTCGAACCAGGAAAAGCACGGCGTATCGCTCGCCGAGGCTGCGCGGCTCGACTGGGATGGGATGCTGGTGGTCCAGGACATGCGGCACGAGTACGGAGAGGATCGGTACAGGGGCATTGCCCTGTTAGGGGGAAGGATGTATAGCGTGGTTTTCACGCCCCGCGACGAAACCATGCGCATCATCAGCCTGCGCAAGGCGAGTAACACGGAGATTGACGCTTATGAGCAAAGCTAAGCTGACACGCAACACCGCCGCTGAGGAAGCGGCAATCCAGCGCGGAATCGAGGCCGATCCGGACAACCCGGAATGGACGGCTGCGGATTTCGCCAGGGCGCGTCCATTCGCTGAAGTCATGCAAAAGCGCATGGGCCGCCCGCCGAAGGAGAATCCGAAAGAGCAGGTCACGATGCGCTATGACGCAGAGGTTCTGGAGGCGTTTCGTGCGACCGGCGCAGGCTGGCAGACGCGCATGAATGACGCGCTAAAAACCTACCTGAAAGAGCACCCGCTCAAGGCAGCATAAGAAAGCTGTGGAATGGCTTGTGGTTGAAACGGAGTTCGGCCAGTGCCGACGAGTATCGGAGCATGAAGCTGCCGACGGTCCGGAGGGGCGGCAGATCGGGCAGCGCCCTCTGGCAACCGGCAGATCGGGCAACGGTCGGTGGCTGGCCGGAAAACAGGTCGACGCCGGTCAGGAATGACGTCTCGCGGAGGACGCGCCCTGGTGCGCGTCACATTTGCACTTGCTGATGGGGGGAAGGCGCAGCAAGCACAACGGGCCTTGCAGCCCGTTGTCTGATCAGCGCTCAAGCCGCCACTCGGGCAGCTCGGGAAATGCACTTCGCGTCGATGTCTGCGCCCGCTTGCGCAGTTGCGCCTTCGTCCCGGAAGTGACCACGACCTTTTTCCTGCTGGAGCGCGAAACATGCACCACGACGGTCGGCGGGGACGCCACATCCGGCTTGGGCTTCTTCAGGGATTCGCTCATATCAGCTTTTCACCGAGATAGTCTAGCCGCTTTGTCCAGGCCGGGCTTTGCGCCGCCAGGTCAAACTCCATCTATATGAACGGCCCTTTTTGTGCCAGCTTTCTCATGTATTGACAAGAGAGTAGAGCCGTTTCCGAAGGAGAATCCGCTCTCCGCTGGCCGTTCCTGCGTGCACCGGGTGGTTTCGCGGCTATCGTTTTTCTTTCGTGCGGCACATCGATGCCCGCTGTGAAGGATAACTGAATGTATCGTGAATCACGTTCGGGCGAAGGGGGAGGGACGACCGCGACTTGAGTGGTAATAGCGTTTCATGGCTGTGTCTGCGATTGACATGTCTGGATTCCGGCACTTCATGAATGCCGCAGTCTGGGCGACTTCGTCACGCTCGCGTGGGCCATTGTGCCAAACGATGAGGATCTCGCAATGTCGCGTACCCTGGCGACGAGTCTGCTGGACCCGGTTGGGAGAAGCGACCAGATTCCGGCAACGGTGGTTTCAGCTTTCCCCGCGACGGGCTCATTTTCAGCAAACAGGTGCTTCGCGCGCCGTCATGTCCCAGGTGAAGCAACTCTTCGATTGGTCTACGGTGCGTAACTTTCAGTGACTGGCCAGTTTGTGCGGGAAGCGTGGCACATAACCGTTCGTTCCATGCCTGAAGCTCTATTCCTCAGTGGGCGAGAGTCACGTCAAGTGAATGTCCAGGCATCTGGAGCAAGGAAGCTGACGTCGGATCCCTGGTCCGGATTGCTTCGGCTCTCAGGCGCTCACGTCCTCTGTTTTGATTGTGGCCAGTCTCGAGCCGGCAAACGGGTCATTGCGCCAGTCGGCGCCGGTGCGTTTGTCCGCGTCGCGATTCGACGCGCCGTCAATCGCAAAATGCTCAAGAGACTGGCCGGCACTGATTGCCTGAACCACCCATTGTGGCGGAGCGCCTTTGCCGTCCCATGTGTTGCCCGAAGCGTCGCGGAAACGCACTGCCCGCAAACGCTCCTGATCGGCTGCAATTGAAGTAGCGATGTCTTCCGGTTCGGTCGGGTAAGGACACGACGTTGCCGTCGCGTCCTCCCCTAAGAACGGTACGTGCGACTTTCGCCGCATACCGCTCAAGCCTTTCAAAGCCCCATTGCTGGAGCCGGTTTCGCTACTGGGAGTCGGA